>CAITQY010000222.1 GCA_903894655.1 uncultured Gemmatimonadota bacterium | reverse complement strand
TGTGCCAATGGGTGAGTTCTGCGCATTGGGCTGCCCATCGGGCTCGATCTCATCTGGCTTGCCCTTCACGAGCTCCGTGGCGCGTTCGAGATCCGTCACAGCGGCCGCAAAGTCACGCACCGAGATGTAGCGGTGTCCGCGGTGCCGATACAACCACGGATTCTCGGGATACAGCGCGATGCCGCGCGTGTAGATCTCGATGGACTCGCGCAGCTGGCCCAGATAGCCCAAGCGACGGGCGTACCAGATGATCGAGTCGACATTGGTGGGCGTGTGCTCGTACGCGCGTTGCGCGTCGGCGAGCTGGGCCGCGTACTTTTCACGCACTTGGGCGGCGAGTGGGAGAGCACGCAGTGTGTCGCCCAGCAGCGAGACGGTTTGAAACGCGGGGGCTACGGGCGCCGCTGATGATGCCGATGTCGACGGCGTGTCGGCGGGTGACGCGCAGGCGAGTGCCGCGGCGCAGACACCCGCCACGACCCACGTGGTCGCGTGCGGTGAACGCCGAGTCGCAATACGAAGCTTTGACATGATGTGGGGGAGCAAGAGGAGCGCGGCGACTACCCGCGGCGAGCGGCGAAGCGTGCTTTCAATATCGCGCTCGATTCCGCCTCCTGCATGCCGCCGCCATCAGGCCGGAGCAAGCCCGTGCGCTGACGGAACGTGGTCGAGCGCGCGCCGAACGGCCCGCGCCAGCGCTGCGGAGGTGAACGGCTTGTGCAGCAGCTCGGCGTCGTCGGCCTCCACGCCCCGGCGCCGCACCGCGTCAGCGGTGTAGCCGGACATGAACAGGACCCGGATATCGGGCAGCCGCTGCCGGATACGCTCCGCCAGTTCGCCGCCGCTCATGGCCGGTATGACGACGTCGGTGAGCAGGAGATCGATGGACTCACCGTGCTCGGCGACCGCCCGCATGGCGGTATCGCCTGCCCCGGCGGCGATCACGGTGTAGCCGAGGGTGGTGAGCATGCGCCGGGTAAGCGTTCGCACGGAGTGTTCGTCCTCCACCAGCAGGATCGTCTCGGCGCCCCGCGCCACGGCCGTGCCATCGGGTGCGTCGGCCAGCACCACGGCCGGCGGTACGCTGGCGGGCAACAGCAGTGTAAAGGCGCTCCCTTCGCCCACATGGCTCCTCACACTGATATGGCCATGACTCTGGCTCATGACGCCATACGCCATGGAGAGGCCGAGACCTGTGCCGCGCCCGAGCCCCTTGGTCGTGAAGAAGGGCTCGAAAGCGCGGGCGGCGACGGCAGGCTCCATCCCCCGCCCCGTGTCGCTCACGGTGATGCACACGTAATCGCCCGGCGCGAGATCGCCGCCGATGTCGTGCAGCGGGTTCTCGAGATGGACGGACTTCGTCGCGAGCGTGAGCGTGCCGCCCGACGGCATGGCATCGCGCGCGTTCACGGCGAGGTTGATCAGCACCTGCTCGAGTTGGCCGGGATCGACTTCGACGGTGGCCGGTGCCTCATCCAACTCGGTGACGAGCGCGATGTCCTCGCCGATGATGCGTCGCAGCATGCGCGACACGGTGCCGACCACGTCGTTCACATCGATGACGCGCATCGCGAGCACCTGCTTGCGGCTGAAGGTCAGCAGTTGGCTGGTGAGCGCCGCCGCCCGTCCTCCGGCCTGCGCAATCTCTCGCACGGCATCGTGCCGGGGATCATCGGGCGGCAGACCGACGTCGAGCAGTTCGCTGTAGCCGTTGATGATGGTGAGCAGATTGTTGAAGTCGTGGGCGATGCCACCGGCCAACCGCCCCACCGCTTCCATGCGCTGCGCATCGTGCAGCGCCTGCTCCATCATGCGCATCTCGTCTTCGGCGTGACGACGCCAGGTGATATCGGTGAGCGTCACGCGACTATAGGCCCGATCCGGCCGCAGGGCGGCATCGAGCTGCACGACGCGTGTGACGTCGACGCCATTGCCGAAATTCAGTTCACAGTGTCCCGAGACGACATCGGCGAAGTGCTGGTCGAGAAACCGCTGACAGCGCGCGCGGTCGTCATCGGCGGCGAACACCCCGAGACGCCGCCCAACGACGCCGTCGCGATCGCGGCCGAGAATGCTGGCGGCGGCGACGTTGGCGTCAAGGATGGTGCCGTCAGCGGTGACCGAAAGGTAGCCGACCGGGGCGAAGTCATACAGATCGCGGAAGCGCTCGCGCTCACGCGCCAGTTCCCGATTCGCCTCCAGCAGTTCGTCGCGCTGCAGTTCGAGTTCGACCTGGTGCAGCTGCAGGTCGTATACGCCCTGTGCGAGATCCGCCGACTGGTCGCTGAGCGGCAACGCGCGCGCCCCCAGCACGGCCTCCGCGCGCGCGCGTAACGCGGCGTCCGACCGCTCGCGCTCGCTCATGGATTGGGCACCGGCGGCGATATCTGTTGTAGCTGGCTTTCCATCTGCTTGACCCCGCTCACATCGGCGAAGGTGATCACGACGCCGTCGATGCGATCGTCGTGGGTGCGGTACGGCATCACGCGCACGCTGAACCAGCGTCCATCGGTGGATGTGACTTCCCGCTCATGCGTGGCGAGGGTGCGCAGCACCTCCTCGGCGTCCTTCGCGATCTCGGACACATCGAGCGTGGCGGAGATGTCGGTGACCGGGCGGCCCACGTCGCTGCCCCGCAAGCGGATGATGGAGCTCATCTGCGCGGTGAAGCGACGAATGTTGAGCGACTTGTCGAGGAAGAGCGTGGCGCTGTTGGTGCTGTTCAGCAGGTTGGTCATGTCGCTGCTGGCCAGCGTGAGTTGATTCACCTTGCCGAGCAGCTCCTGATTCACGCGCAGCAGCTCCTCGTTCATCGACTGCACCTCTTCCTTCGAGGTCGTGAGTTCTTCGTTCGTGGACTGCAGTTCCTCGTTGGTCGACTGTAGCTCCTCGTTCGACGACTTGAGCTCTTCCTGTGAGAGCTGCATCTCCTCACGGGCGGCGCGCAGCTCATCGAGCGTATGCTTGAGCTCATCGGCGAGGTCCTTGATCCGGACGTCATCGGTGGTCGATCGCACGCGCTTCGCCGCTGCCGCCGTCTTGTCGGGGACGCCGGTTTCGCTGAAGAGCACGAGCACCATCCCTTCCATACCGACGGCCGCCGAGAGCGGTTCGATGGTCACGTCGACGGTGTGTACGCCCGCCTCGGAGGTGACCTTGAGTTCGGGCAAGGTCACCGTGAGCTGCTTGCGGGTGGCGCGCCGCAGCCCTTCGGTGAGCGCCGTGCGTAACCCGTCGCGAGCCATCGCCAGCACATTCCAGTTCGCACGACCGGCCGCGGGCTCGAGATACCGACCGGTGCGGCCACTGACATACTGGATGTCCCCTTCGGGACCGACCAGCACAGCGGTCGGGGCGTATCGAGACAGCAGCAGGCGATCGGCGAGCGACGGCAACGCGGCCGGTGCCGGCAACGCGGTCGTGAGCGGCGCCGACAGCGAGAGCGGCTGCGTGGGTGGCGTAGTCAAAGGGATGTTGATCAGATCAATGGGGAGCGCCGTGAGCAGGCGCCGATACAGCCGCGTTGCGCCGGGATACGGTGCGAAGAGATCGGTGGCGCCACCAATGGATTCCGCGCTCCCCAGCACCAGTACGCCGTCGACACCGAGGCTGTAGTGAAACAACGACAACAGCATGCGCTGCGCCGGTGGATTCAGGTAGATCAGCAGATTCCGACAGGAGAGCAGATCGAGCTTGGTGAACGGTGGATCGGCCAGCACGTTCTGCGTGGCGAAGACGACCAGATCGCGGATCGACTTCGACACGCGATAGGCACGATCTTCCTGGACGAAGAAGCGACGCAGCCGCTCCTCCGACACATCGGCGGCGATGTTCGGCGGATACGTGCCCTTCCGCGCGCGCTTAATGGCGCGGGCGTCGAGGTCCGTGGCAAAGACCTGCAGGGTGAGCGGATGCGCCGGCGTGAGCGCTTCGATGGCCTCGGTGAGCACGATGGCGAGCGAATACGCTTCCTCGCCGGTGGAACACCCGGTCACCCAGGCGCGGATGGTGGAGCCGGCGGGGCGCGACCGCAGGATTGCCGGGAGCACTTCCGTGCGGAGCTGCTCCCACATGACGGGATCACGAAAGAAGCTGGTGACCCCGATCAGGAACTCCCCGTACAGCCGGTCGACTTCATCGGGATTCCCGCCGAGCATCGTGACGTAGTCTGCGACGCGAGACAGATGATGAAGGCCCATCCGGCGCGAGATCCGTCGCGCCAGCGTGGTCGGCTTGTACTGTCCGAAGTCATGACCGGAGCGGCGCCGCAGCAGCTGCAGGATCGCGTCGAGCCCGGAGGTGGGCGGCGTCTCCACTTCCGCGCGATCGTCGACCACGAGCTCATGGCGATGCTGCAGAAACGCCATGATCGACTCGAACAACGCCCCGGGTGTGGCGATGATATCGCCGACGCCGGCATCGATCGCACTGCGCGGCATCCCCTCGAACTTGGCACTCTCGGGCGACTGTGCGAAGGTCGCGCCGGCGCCTTCGCGAATGGCGCGCATGCCGAGCGTGCCGTCGGAACCCATGCCCGAGAGGATGACGCCGACGGCATCCTGTTGCCGGTCGACGGCGAGCGAACGCAGGAACTCGTCGACCGGGAGGCGCATGCCGCGCACGACGGTCGCGGGCACCGTGTGCAGCACGCCGCCGCGAATGGTCAGGTCCTGATCGTGCGGGGCGACGTACACATGTCCGGGTTCGACCATGCAGCCGTCGGTGACCGTGACGACGGGCAGCGCGGAATAGCCCTGCAGTAGTTCGCGCAACGCGCCATTGTGATCGGGCGACCGATGCTGCACGATCACGAACGCGAGCCGGCAGTCCGCCGGCACGGGCCGCAGCAGCTGCTCGAGGGCCTCGAGACCACCGGCAGACGCGCCCACGCCGACAATCGGGAAGGTGCCCGAGATCGGCGTCCGCACGGCAGCAGGTGATGGCGTCGGTGAGCTCATTCCGGAAGCACGGACGTGGGCATTGGAGGGAGAGGGCACAATCGACATATGATGCTGGCGAGCCCAGCAAACCGCAACCTTGGGTACTGCCGTGAACAGCCGAGTTCCTCGTATCGATACCCGCGTGTGCGTCGCGGCGCGTGCGGGAAATACCCGACAGCCGGGTCAGTCAAACACGAGATTCGCGTCGGGCGGCAAAGAACGTCTGGAGCACGGCGGCACATTCGGCCTCTCGCACGCCGCCGCGGACCTGCGGTCGGTGATTGAGCTTCGGGTGCCGCACCACGTCACCGATGGAGCCGCACATGCCGGCCTTGTCATCCCACGCACCGAATACGAGGCTGCCCACGCGGGCAAGCACGATCGCGCCGGCGCACATGGCGCAGGGTTCGAGCGTGACGACCAGGGTGCATTCCAGCAGGCGCGCGTCACCGCACGCGCGCGCCGCCTCGCGCAACGCGAGGACTTCGGCGTGCGCGGTGGCTTCGCCATCACGCACCATGCGATTCTGGGCGCGGGCCACGATCTCGGTGCCGCACAATACGACCGCGCCAACCGGGACTTCACCGGCCAGCGCGGCGGCACGTGCTTCAAACAGCGCGAGATCCATCGCGGCATCCACCCCGGGCGCCAACGGCGGCCCGGGGATGGGTTCGGGGATGGGTCCGGACGCCGTCATCAACCCGGCGTGCCGGCCAGCGGCGTGCCGGCCAGCGGCGTGCCGGCCAGCGGCGGAGTCGAGAACGCGGCCTGCGCGGCGGCGTCAGTGGCGTCGCCGTGCCGGAACGACAAGGCGTCGGTGCCATCCTGCACATCGGCCACGATGACGTCGCCGTCCTTGAAGGTGCCGTCGAGCACCGCGAGGGCCAGCGGATTCTGCAGCATCCGCTGCACCGCGCGCTTGAGCGGCCGCGCGCCGAACACCGGATCGTACCCTTCGTCGGCGAGCAACGTGCGCGCCGCGTCGGTGAGACGAATGGTGAGCTTCCGGTCGGCGAGCAGCTTCCGCAGGTGCGCGAGCTGCAAGTCGACGATGTGATCGATCTCGCCGCGACCGAGCGGATGGAAGACCACGATGTCGTCGATGCGGTTGAGGAACTCCGGCTTGAACACGCCGCGCAACGCCATCAGCACCTCCTGCTCCACCGTGGCCCATGACGTGTCGCCGGCCCTTCCGCGTTCCAAAATCATCTGACTGCCGACGTTCGACGTCATGATGATGACGGCGTTGCGGAAGTCGACGGTGCGTCCCTGCGAGTCGGTGAGCCGGCCGTCGTCGAGCAGTTGCAGCAGGATGTTGAACACATCCGGGTGGGCCTTCTCGATTTCGTCGAACAGGATTACGGAGTACGGACGGCGACGCACGGCCTCGGTGAGCTGCCCGCCCTCTTCGTAGCCGAC
>CAITQY010000221.1 GCA_903894655.1 uncultured Gemmatimonadota bacterium | reverse complement strand
TCCCCCACCGACGACAGCAGGTACGCCTCCTCGCGGCTCCACGGGGCCGTTCCGGCCATCAGGATGGCCGTCTGGCTCTGTGGCGCGATGCCCTTGCGCACGGTCTTGTCGATCTGGCCGCTGAACAGCTTCGGCCCGACGTCCTTGAACGCTTCCTTGCGACCGGCGGCCGGCAGAGGCGCGAGCCACTGCTCCACCAACGGCTTCAGCACCGCGAGGTCCACGTTGCCCACGAACAGGAACGTGAAGTCGCCGAGGTCGGCAAACCGATCGCGATAAATGGCCAGCATCTCGTTCAGATTGAGCTCCTGCAGCATCTCGACCGAAAGCGGCCGCACGCGCGGATGACCGCCGGCCAGCGTCATCTGTACGGTGTCGCTGAACACGGCAGCCGGATTGGCATCCTTGTTCTTGAGCACCTGATCGAACTGTTGCAGCAGCGCCTTGAACGCCGACGTATCCGCCCGCGGCGACGTGAGCCGCAGCCACGTGAGCTGCATCATCGTTTCCAGATCCTTCGGCGATGCGCGTCCGCTCACCCCTTCACTCAGATCCGAGATCACGGCCGAGGCGGATGCCACCTTGCCGGTGAGCTTCTTGTTCAAGTCGACGATCGAATAGTCGCCCACGCCGCCGCGTTCGATCACGGTCGTCGTCAACGAGGTTTTGAACAGGTCCTTGTCGGCTACCAGGCTGGCGCCACCGGGACTCCAGCCCGTCATCACGATCTGATCAGCGGTGAAGTCGGTGGGCTTCACGAACACCGTGATCCCGTTCGACAGCGTCCATTTCGTGAGGTTGAGCGACTCGGTCTTGGTTTCGCTCACCACACGTCCGGCCGTCGGCGCCGTGGCGACGAGCGCCCCCGCCGTGACCGTTTCCACCCACGGGGCGATCGTCGCGCCCTTCACTCTCCCGAATACCGCGCGGATCTCGGCGTCGGTCGGCACCGCGAGGCCGTCCTTTTCCGGAAGGCTCACCGTGACCACGCGATTCGCCTCGCCCACGCGCGATGCGCCGAGTGCGTTCACCTCCGCGAGCGTGACGGTGGGCAGTAGGCGCTGCATGGCCGCGTACTCGAACGCGATGCCGGGAATCGCCTCGCCCTGCAGGAAATGGTCGATGTACTCATCCACGAATGCATCCGACGGTGTCTTGTCGCGCTCCTGAAACGCGCGTTCGTATCCGCGCAGCGTATTCGTTTTTGCACGTTCCAGCTCCGCGACCAGGAATCCGTGACGACGTATGCGCTCGGCCTCAATGAGCAGCGACTGCAGCGACTCCAGCAGCCGACCCTCTTTCGCCTGTGCATCGAGCGAGTAGTACTCGCTGTTGCGCACAAAGCTGCCGCCGCCGGCACCGGCTCCCACGAACGGGGTCTCGGGCTTGAGCGCGAGTTCGCCGAACCGCTGGTTCAGCATCTGGTCGTAGAGGCGCTCCAGCAGCTCCTGCCGGAGATCGCCGACCGTGCGCGTCGTGCGCCCTGTGCTCTTCCACAGCACCCCGACCGACGAGCCACTCAGCTCTTTATCGGTGGCGATGGAGATCAGGGTGGAATCGTGGGTCGGCACGGCCGCCACCGTGCGGGGGCGGCCGCCCTTTCGGGGCGCGATGCCGCCAAACGTGGCGCGAATTAATGCTTCGAGCCGCTTCGGATCGGCATCACCGACCGCCACCACGGCCATGAGATCGGGACGGTACCAGTCGCGCCAAAAGCGTTTGAGCGGTGCCGGGTTCGCCCCTTCGAGAATCTCCGGCTTGCCGATCGGCAGTCGCTCGGCGTAACGCGAGCCGCGGAAAATCACCGGGAACTGCTGGTCGCGGAGTCGTTCGCCGGCGCCAAGTCCATTGCGCCACTCCGACAACACCACGCCACGCTCGGCCACTACTTCGGTGGAATCGAACAGAATGCCGGTGGCCACATCGCCGAGGAAGCGGAAGCTTTTCTCGAGAATGCCAGCGCTATCCGTGGGGACGGGCAGGATGTACACCGTTTCATCGAAACTCGTGAACGCGTTCAGGTCGGCGCCGAAGCGCACGCCGATCGACTCGAGGTACTTCACGATATCGTTCTTCGCGAAGGACTTCGTGCCGTTGAAGGCCATATGCTCGATGAAGTGGGCGAGACCGCGCTGGTCGTCGTCTTCCAGAATGGAACCGGCGTTCACGACCAGGCGCAGCTCGGCCCGCTGTTCCGGCTTGGCGTTGCGTCGGATGTAATAGCGAATGCCATTCGGTAGCGTGCCGATGCGGACGGCGGCATCGGTTGGCAGCGGCGCTGCGAGGGCAAACGAATCGGCGGTGACTTTGCTGGCCGACTTGCTGGCCGTGCTTTGCGCGCCAGCGGCACTGCCCGACATGGCCGCTAGGAAAGCGGCGAGCGAAATACCTTTTCGGAAAGTCAAGGTGGACCTGTTGCTCACAGTTCTTGGATACTCAGATCGACCCAGCGCGCAAGCCGCTCACGGGTCGCCTGATCGAGGGGAAGACTCCAGATGCGCCAATGACGTTCAACGCTTCCACGCGGTCGATTCGATGCTTCGGTGAGATATCCGCTTCGGCAGACATCTTGAGTGCGTCCGGCACCTCTGGGAACTGACCCAAAATGGACTGCGAACCGAACACGTAGACCTCGTGGTCGCGGGTCACCTCGCAGGCGGCGCGAATGGCGTGTTCAAGCTGCGCTCTGTTCATTTTCGCTGCCCGGACACAGCGGCATCTCGGTCCGTGATAAACGGGGATGTTTGCCGAAGGCGCGTTGCACGCTCACCTGGATCACGCAAGAATGCGCCGATACGATGCGGAGGCATGGTCAGGATATGTGCCCACTCACGCAACTCATGACGCTCCGACTCAGATGCCTGCTCAAGCCGGTGCGCCACCCAACGCTTGGCACGTTCGATGACACGGGGGTCCCGTTCGATCTCGCGCGCAATGCGTTCGGCTGATCGCCGAATCTCGAGGTCGAGTTGCGAATGGGTCCTCGCTTCGCGCTGCTCGGCGCGGTCGTTCCCATCGCCGTCCGCGCGCGAGTCGCCGTCGTCGACAAGATGAATGGGAGGGACGCCGTATATGAGACGCACGTGGTGTAGTGCCTCAAGCTGCTCGGGGGTCAGCGTTCTCAGATCCGCCACGGTGCGCAGAACCACATCAACGGTGAGTCCGAAGGTGCGCTCAATCGCCCGAAGTCGTTCCGCGAGCCCTTCAGCTGTAGTCTGACGATCTCGCACGTTGACGAGCACGGCCACACGCAATGCGTCGCGTACGGTGTCCTGTCCGATTGCATGCGGACCTTCGATCCACGCCGCACGTGGTGTTGGGACAACGGAGTGTACAGCCTGCTGTAGCGCATCGAAGAGCTCTTGGCAGCGCTTTCGCTCCGCATCGAAGAGCTGCTGGACGACGGGTGCGAAGTAGTGTGTCGTGTTGAACTGGATGACACGGCCACCGCCGACGCCGATGGTTCGCACAATGCCGCTCTCCGCCAATCGCTTGAGTGCTCGGAGCACACCAGACAGATCGAGCCGAGTTTCTCGGGCCAGTTCGACCGGAGGGATGGGGTGCTCGAACTCCGTCAGCACCCGAAGTATCCGGACGTGCGACGCCGTGCCCAAGAGCTCGTCTACGGGCGCCTGGAGAGAGCTAAGGGTGGTCTGGGCACGTCGAGTCATGGCACTGGCGGAAAGGTGGCGGCCGGACCGGCTAGCTTTCTGGCTTATAATCCATTTAACAGACAATAATCTAGTGACTAGACATTTGTCCATTCAACTGCCACTCGGGAATCTCCCCCGCAGTAAAGCGCGCAGATCCAGCGGCGGCGCGTCCCCGCGCAGCGCCGGCAGGGCGGGGGGCATCTCCTCACCCACGGTCACCCGTTGCATCGATGAGCGTACCCCGGGGTCAAGAAAACGGGACAACTGGCTGTACGCGAAGTCGGCGCCGGTGCGGGTGGCATAACTGTGCAGCGGATACGTGACGAACAGTTGATCGCGGGCTCGGGTCATCGCCACATACAGCAGGCGTCGTTCCTCGTCGATCTGCGCCTCGTCATTCGCCGAGCGCGCCATCGGAAACACGCCGTCGGAGGCGTGAATCACGAACACGGCATCCCATTCCTTGCCTTTCGCGGAGTGCGCGGTGGACAGAATCAGGGCGTCGTCTTCATCGGTGCTACCCACCGCGAGGTCCTGCGTATTCGACGGCGGCTCGAGGGCGAGCGCCGACAAAAACGTGCTGCGGTCGGGGTAGCCGGCGGCGATGATTTCGAGCTGATCGAGGTCGGCCATGCGCGGCGGTGCATCGTCGTAGGTGGCCTGCAGGATCGGATTGTACAGATGCCGACAGAGGCGGATCGTTTCCGCCGGTGAATGCGGATTGTTGTTGCGCTCCACCCGACGCATGCCATCCAGCAACGCGGCCAAGGCCTGCAGAGCATGGCGGGCGCGTGACGGGGCCTTGGTCGCGCCGAGCGCCATCGGCTCCCATGCGTGATGCGCCAGCAGATCGATGGCCGCACGGGCCGTTGCATCGCCCACGCCCGGAAGCAGACGCAGGAGGCGGTACCAGCTCACCTCATCGAGCGGATTCTCCAGCACCCGGAGAAACGCCAGGATGTCCTTGATGTGCGCGGCCTCGAGGAATATGAGGCCGCCCCACTTCTCGTAGGGGATGCGCCGGTTGGCGAGTTCGATTTCGAGATCGGCCGACAGATAGCCGGCGCGAAAGAGCACGGCCATCTTGCGCAGCGGGATCCCTTCCTCGTGCAACTCCAAGATACGATCCACCACGAATGCCGTTTGCGCGTGTTCGTCTTTCACCGTCACGAGCCACGGCGGCTCGCCGCCGGTGCGCTCGGTCCAGAGCTGTTTCGAGTAGCGCTCACGACTCCGCGAAATCAGCGCGTTGGTCGTGTCGAGAATCGGCCCGGTCGAGCGATAATTGCGCTCGAGCGTCACGATCTGCGTGCCCGGAAACTGCTGCGGGAAGTCGAGGATGTTGCGAATGGTGGCGCCGCGAAACGCGTAGATGCTCTGCGCGTCGTCCCCCACCACAGTGATCTTGCCATTCGTGCACAGCGCGCGGAGGATGCGCGACTGCAGCGGATTGGTATCCTGATACTCATCGACCAGCACGTGATCGTACAGCGCGCGAATCTGATCGGCGATCGGCGGCGCCTGTTCGAGCAACAGCGCCCACGACAACAGCAGGTCGTCGTAATCCAGAAGATTGCGCTCGGCCTTGCGCTTCACGTAATCGCCGAAGAGCCGCTCGATGTCGCCGGTCCAGGCGAGAAAGTGTGGCCACTGTTCGCCCAGCAGATCGACGATGGGCCGCTCGGTATTCACGTGCCGCGAATAGATCGACTGCAGCGTTTCGGCGCGCGGGAAGCGTGGCGCGGAGCGCGGCGCGTTTTTGAGATCGGCGTAGCCGAGGGCGGCGCGCGAGATCCCCATGAGATCCGAGGCGTCGGACTGATCGAGGATCGTGAAGTCGGCCGGCAGCCCGGCGGCGGGCCCGAACCGGCGGAGCAGGCGATGGGCGACGCCATGAAAGGTGCCGCCGTGCACCTGATGGGACGCTGAGCCCACCAGCCGCTCACAGCGTCCCAGCATTTCCTGCGAGGCGCGCCGGGTGAAGGTGAGCAGCAAAATGCGGCCGGCGGGGACCCCTCTACCTATTAAGTGAGCAACCCGATGGATGAGCGTGCGGGTTTTCCCCGAGCCGGCCCCGGCCACGATCAGGAGTGGGGTATCGCCGTGGCTGGCAGCGGCAGCCTGGGCCGCATTCAGGGCGGGCCCGTCCACCGCCAGAGGGGGCGGGGGGACCACGCGGGTGGCGGGAACGTGGATCCGGGGGGGCTCAGCCATGCCACTAGTATAGACTGCGGTGTGTCTGGTTGCCGAGGATGTGACGTTCGCGGCGTCGGGGGCGTCCCTCCCCCGGTGTCCCAGGAATCGAGCGGCGACGGGCTGGCTCGGCGGGGCAATATTGTGGATAACCAGCCTTTCCCGGTGCGCGGCAGCAGAATTGTGACAGTGCCCGCTGAACGCCGGATCGTGCTGCGGCTTGACTAGTGAGACCGGTCACCCCTACTTTTGGG
>CAITQY010000220.1 GCA_903894655.1 uncultured Gemmatimonadota bacterium | reverse complement strand
GCCACGGCGGCCGATGTGCGCCGCCAGTTCCTTGCTGAGGCCGTCACGCTCACCCTGATCGGTGGTGTACTCGGTATCCTGGCCGGAGTTGGGCTGGCCGGATTGATCTCGATATTTTCCCCGCTGCCGGCCCGCGTGTCGCCGTGGAGTGTGGTCTTGGCACTCTCGCTCGGCGCCGCGATCGGCGTGGCGTTCGGCGTGTATCCCGCGTCCCGCGCCGCCAAGCTCGATCCGATCACGGCCATGCGCGCGGAGACCTGAGCATGACACCGCGTGTCGGTGCGGTCACCGAAAACATTCGCATTGCCTTCGACGCTCTGCGTGTAAGCAAGTTGCGCTCGGCGCTGACGATTCTTGGCGTAGTGATCGGTGTCGCGACGGTCATGGCGATGGCCGCGATCGTGGATGGGATCCGCAAGCAGATCATCACCCAGATCGAAATCGCCGGGCCGACGACATTCTACGTAATGAAGAAGTTCTCCAAAACGCTGCTCAATCCCGACAATCTTCCCAAAGATGTGCGTGTCCGGCCCGATATGCAGGAGCGGGAGGCCGATCGTCTTCGCCGTCTTCCCGAGGTCGCCTACGCCGCGCTCTGGACGCAGATGCTTGCCCGCATTGAGTCCGAAGGCACACGATCCCAATCGATGGCCATCTTCGGTGCCGACGATGGGTTTATGCAGATCCAGGGCGGTGAGCTTGTAGAGGGCCGCTGGTTTACGCGCAAAGAAATCACGTCGGGCGCACCGGTGGTCGTGCTGCAGGAAGAGACCGCGCGCAGCCTCTTCGGGCGCGAGCGCATGATCGGCCGCCTGGTGCGCATCGGTGGTCGCCCCCTCGAGGTAATTGGACTGTGGCTGGAGCCCGGCAACATCTTCGCGCCGCCCGGGCAGAAGGTGGGCGCGATCATGCCCTTTCGCTTCATGGAGCGCAGCTACCCGATCGACCGCACAAACTCCCTGTGGATTCCAGTGAAACCGCGGGCCGGTGTCACGGTCGCCGACGCGCAGGGTGCCGCCGTCATGGCACTCCGCGAGTCGCGTGGCTTGCGTCCGGGCACGACCAACAGCTTTGACCTGGTCACGCAGGACCAAGTGCTCGAGACCTTCAACGACATGACGAGCATCTTCTTTCTCGTTATGGTCCTGATCTCCAGCGTCGCCCTGTTCGTGGGCGGTATCGGCGTCATGGCGGTCATGACGGTGGCGGTCACCAGCCGCACGCGGGAAATCGGGGTGCGCAAGGCGCTGGGGGCAACGCGCGGCGACATCCTCCTGCAGTTCCTGGTCGAGGCGTGCACCCTCACCGGGATCGGTGGG
Source organism: uncultured Gemmatimonadota bacterium (assembly GCA_903894655.1). Taxonomy (GTDB): domain Bacteria; phylum Gemmatimonadota; class Gemmatimonadetes; order Gemmatimonadales; family Gemmatimonadaceae; genus Gemmatimonas. Next base: position 5,552 of record CAITQY010000220.1, on the reverse strand, counting down.
CTGATCGGCATTCTCGTCGGCCTCGCCCTCGGCCGGGTCGCGTCGTTTGCGCTCGACATCTCGGCGCCGGTACCGGTGTCGCTCACGGTCATTGCCGTCGTGGTGTCGGTCGGCATCGGCATCATCTTCGGCTTGGTGCCGGCGCGCCGCGCCTCGTTACTCAATCCGATCGACGCGCTGCGCTACGAGTAAGGTCGGCCTCAGTAGCCGCGGACATCGAGAAACGCTTGCCAGAACGGAAGCGTCACGGGCATGCCCAGCACCGCAAGTTCGAGCACACCCAGCACGCCGAGCACCGACAGCAACATCATGCCCTGCCGACGCACGGGCGAGGCATCACGCAGAGCATGAAGGATCGTGCGCAGGGTGAAGACGATCAGCAGCGCGATGCTGATCGGCAGCAGCACACTGTTTCGCTGCGGACCGAAGTACGACTCGAGATAGGTGAGCGACTCGGGAAAGAAGCCACGCCCGGGATTCTCGACGCCGAGGAAGATGTTGATACTGGCCGCCTGATGGGTCACCCAGAAGAGGACGAGTGACCACCACCCGGCGCGGTTGGCCCGACGGGCCGTGAGGACACCGGTGACGATCAGCACCGCGACCATGGCGAGCTGATACCACAGCATCGACAGCACCGACTGCACCGCGAACGCCCAGCTGGGTGATTGCGCCGGCACCGGTACCATGAGCGAGGACGGACCGACGATCCATCCGCCATAAAAGGTGACCTGCACCCACGTCCACAGAAACGCCGAGCCCAGAAAGCTGCGTCGCGCCCCCGAGGCGGTTCCGCGGTCACGCTCGAGATACAAGAGCCACGCGCCCCAGATGGCGAGCGTGCTGGCAAGCACCAAGCCCAACGCGCGCGTCGCCTCGTTGCGCTCAAGGGCGAAGATGACGCCGGTGGCACTCCACCAGAAGAACACGACGACCACAAGCGAGCGCAGGGCGACCCGCAGCGAGGTCTCGCGCGTTGCAATGTCCGTGTCGTACAGCATGGACGGATGACGCACCCGTACCACGCTCTGCCACGGCCAGGCGGTGCGGGGGACTACGGGGGTGTCATGCACGATCGCCTCCTTCGGCCATGTTCATCGCGGTGCGCACCAGCCCACCGAGCGCCTTCGCATTCGCGGCCGGCAGCAACACGTAGCGCGCGCGCATTGCCTCGGCCACTCGACGCGCCACCGGCTCACCGCGCGCCGAGGTGTCGACGAACATCGCGGGAATACTCTGCTGCGCAAAGCGGGCGCTGGCCAGCAGCGCGTCGCGCTCGGCACCCGGACGGCCCGGCGCCCCGTCACGCGCAATATTGGCGCGACCATCGGTAAGCATCACCACCAACGGCGCACTCCCCGCGCGTTTGGCAGAGAGCGCTTGTTCGAGCGCTGCGTCGATGGCATGCGCGAGCGGTGTCCCGCCGCCGCCGGGCAGCGCGGCCAACACCTTTTTCGCGCGAGCGAGCGCACGCGTTGGCGGCAGGAGCAGCTCAGTGCCCTGCCCTCTGAACGCGATCAGACTCACACGATCGCGACGTGCATAGCTCTCCGCCAAGAGCATCTCGACCGCGCCCTTTGCCTCGGACAAACGATTGAGAGCCGAAGACCCCGAGGCGTCGACCACGAACAGCACCGTGGTGCCGGTCTTCTCGATGAAGCGCCGAATCCGGAAATCTTCGCGACGGATGTTGATGCGCGGCCGCGTGTGCGACGGCGATGACGGCGCCGATGGCGCGGCCGCCTGCGCGAGTCGTGCCCGTTGCCACGGCGCGGCCGCGCGTAACGTCTCCAGCAAGTGCAATCGCGCGCCGCCGCGTGGGAGGCCAGTGCGCGCACCGCGCGGACGACCACGCATCATGTTCTGCTTCTCGGCGCCCACGCGTCCTTGCATCGTGCCGCCGTTCACCTTCTCCAGCAGCTGCGCGAGCAGGCCCGGTGGCAGGGCCGACGTCACCGCTTCCCGCAACACGTCCGTATTACTCGATGGCGGCATCGGGGCGTCGTCGTCCGACTCCGCGTCGGGCGGTTCTGGAGGCAACGGGGGCGGCGACGGCGGCGTGTTCTCCGGCGGCGACGGGGGTGGCTCGCCCGGTGGCTCGTTCTCGTTGGCCGGCTCGTCGGGCGGCGGCGGCAATCGCGTGGCGCGTGGCGCGAGCACCAGGGCCGCCGCCATTTCGGCATCGGCCTCGACCAGCATCAGCCGGCCGTGCAACGCGGCGTGCGCCCGCGCGCAGCGCAGCGCCATCAAGGGCGCGCGCACCGAGTCGATACCGAACGCGTCGGCCGTTTCACAGATCGCGACGATCCAGGATTCGTCCACGCTCACCGACATCAGCCGATGTCGCGCGTCGCGCGTCTGGCGCTCCCACGAGGCGAGGTCCCGGTCATCGGTCTCCTCGAGCAACGCGTCAGCAGCCGAACCGCTCATGCGAACGACGAACGCCAGGCGGTCGCGTAAGGCGTCGTGCACCAACTCCTCGTCGACCGACTCATCCATGATGACCGCACAGATGCGCGCCGCGTGTTGTTCGTTGATGCCGTCGCGCGCCACCTGCACTTCAGCATGATCGAGCACTTCGCACAAGGCCGTCCGCGCCGCGATGGAGAGACGTTCGGCCATTGGCACAACGATGACGCCGCCGTCGGCTGCCGCCAGCACGCCACGCTCCGCCACGATGCGCCCGGTGGACAGCGTCGCGGCAAGATCGACGCCGCCATACAAACGATCTGGCGTCACGCTCGAGGGGACGCGTCGCAACGGGGCCCCCTGTGGGAGGACCCGCTGCACGAGTAACGAAAAGGCGCGCGCCGGCTCATGCAGCGGATGCTCGAGCATCGCGCCCCCGAGTCCGCGCGCATCGACCGCCAGAAGCAACGCCGTCAGCGCGGGGCCACCGCGCGGCAGGTCAGCGACTGCCGACGACATCGCCCCACAGCTCCGCAATGGCGCGCTCCACTCGGGTCGTCGACCCAGCGTCGTCGAGCACATTGCGGCGCAGGCGATGACGAAGCGCCATCGGCGCGATCCGGCGGAGGTGGCCAAGCGTCACCTCCTCGTCGCCCTCGTACGCCGCCATCGCACGCGACGTGCGGAGCAACGTGAGTTCGCCGCGCAGCCCATCGGTGCCGAGTTGCGAACAGAGCGTCGCCGCCCGTTCGAGCACCGGGTCGGAGACGACCAGCGCATCGAGTCGCGCGCGCGCCTTCTCGAGATGGCGGCGCACCTTTGCGTCGGCTTTGTGCCAGTGCGTCAGGAATGCGACCGGATCGCGGTCGAACGCGTCGCGGCGCTTGATGACGTCAATGCGCGTCGCGATGACCGTCGGCGTGCGCACGTCGACCGCGAGACCGAAGCGGTCGAGCAGTTGGGGGCGGAGTTCACCTTCTTCCGGATTTCCGCTGCCCACCAGTACAAAGCGCGCAGGATGGCGAATGCTCACCCCTTCACGTTCGACCACGTTCTCGCCGGTGGCCGCCGCGTCGAGCAGCAGGTCGACGAGGTGATCCTCGAGCAGGTTGACTTCGTCGACATACAGGAACCCGCGATGGGCGCGCGCCAGGAGGCCGGGCTCGAATGCCTTCTCGCCGGTGGTCAATGCCTTTTCAAGGTCGAGGGCCCCGACCACGCGGTCTTCTGTGGCGCCCAGCGGAAGATCGACGACGGGCACGGGCGCCAGCACCGACTTGGCGTGTACACCGGCCTCGGCCCGGGCGCGACATTCGTCGCAGCGCGCTCCCTCGGCCTGCGGGTCACAGCCATAGCGACAGCCCGCCACCACCTTCATGGGGGGTAACAGCCCAGCCAGCGCGCGAACGGCCGTGGACTTGCCGGTGCCGCGGTCGCCAAAGACCATGACCCCACCGATCGAGGGGTCGACGGCCACCAGCAACAGCGCCAGTTTCATTTCATCCTGGCCTACGATCGCGCTGAACGGAAATACCGGTCGCATGCGGGCTCACAAAGGTTCGGGCGGTGGCCTCGTCTTGGCCAATCCACCGTTGACGACGTTAGAATCAGGGCGTCGGGGTGGCAAGAGCTGTACACCTTAATGTGTACACTTTTCTTGACACTCCCGTTTTCTCTGCTTATCGTCGGCCCGTGAACCCTCCCGAGCATGCCCTGACGGCCCCCCAAGTCCCGGCCGTGGCGACTGAGCGCGCCAACACGCCCAACGCAGCCCAGCCCGCCCAAGGACTCGGCGCTGCGGCCATCGCGCCCCCCTCCGCTTGGCACGAGCGCATCCGTGACCGGTGGAACGCCCTCGTGGCCACCGACAAGTTTCAGCGATGGAGCGCGCGATTCCCGCTCACACGAGCGGTGACCATGCGGCGATCCCGGGCCCTGTTCGATATCGTGTCAGGGTTTGTGTACACCCAAACCCTGCTCGCCTGCGTCGAACTCAACCTGTTCGAGTACCTCGCCGGCGGTGCCCGTACGCTGGACGAGATTGCCGAGTACACCAACCTGTCCCGGGCCAGTACCGAGCGGCTGCTCCTTGCGGCGGTGTCGCTCCGCCTCCTGATGAAGCGACGCCATGGGCGCTACGCCCTTGGGGCGTTGGGGGCCCCGCTGGTCGGGAACACCGGGGTGCTGGCCCTGATTCGACATCACCGGATGGCCTATCAGGACCTCAGCGATCCCGTGGCGCTCCTCCGGCAGGGCGCCGATTTCCGGACAGAGCTCTCGCGCTACTGGTCGTACGCCGACGCACCGCGGCCGCAGCAGATCGACGGGGCCAGAGTTGCGGCGTACTCGGAGATCATGGCCGATACGCTCCCGCCCGTCGCCCACGACGTGCTCGATGCCTATGACCTGTCGAAGCATTCATGCCTGCTCGACGTCGGCGGTGGCGAGGGGGTGTTCCTGTCACTCGTCGGACACCGACACGCCCACCTGCAGCTGCGTTTGTTCGACTTGCCGGCCGTGGCCGTCCGCGCGAAGGCGCGCCTCAGCCAGGCGGGTTTCGCCGATCGCGTGGACTGCCACGGGGGCAACTTTCACGCCGATGCGCTCCCCACCGGCGCCGACGTGATTTCACTGGTCCGGGTGCTGCTCGACCACGATGACGAGTCCGTGCTGCGGCTGCTCAAACGGGTCCGGGCCGCGCTTCCCAGCGGCGGCGTGCTGCTGATCGCCGAAGCGATGGCCGGCGTCCGCGGCGCCGAAACGGTCGGCGACGCCTACTTCTCCTTCTATCTAATGGCGATGGGGAAAGGGCGCGCCCGGCGGGCTTCCGAGCTCCATCAGATGCTGCAGGCGGCCGGCTTCCGGCGCAGCCGCGAAATCTCTACGCGCTTTCCGATTCAGACCGGTCTGATCGTCGCCGAGGCCTGACGGCGGCACGACCTTCCGGTGTCGCGGGTGCGCTTCAGCGCCAATCCCGACAATTCCACTCATCCAATGTTGACAGTCTCGGGTGTCAACATCACGTTACACCTCGTGAAGACCACTGCCGTCGTTTTTGAACAGCCCCAGCAGCTTTCCGTCCGCGAGCTGACCCTCGTCCCCGCCACCGACGCCGACGTGCTGGTGGCGATGCGCTGGTCCGG
>CAITQY010000219.1 GCA_903894655.1 uncultured Gemmatimonadota bacterium | reverse complement strand
GGTCTGGCCTCGCACTCGTTGCGCTGTCCGCGGTGGTGGCGTGCGGGTCACGCGATGGATTCTCCACCGAACAGTGGACGGTGATCCGGTCGCTCTCCCCGCTGCCCGCGCTCCCGGTGAATACCACCAATCGGTATCGGGACGTGCCGGCGGCGGCCGCGCTTGGGCAGCAACTGTTCTTCGACGCGCGCCTGTCGGGTCCGATTCAGGCGGGCACACCGCGCGAGGGGCAGCTGGGGGCGATCGGTGAGGCGGGCAAGATCGCCTGCCGCAACTGTCACATGCCGGAGTCGGTCTGGCTCATCGACACGCGATCCGACAATGGCGGACCGGTGCCGCACGCCACCTCGCTCGGCTCGAAGTGGATGACGCGCAACGCCAGCAGCATCGTCAACACGGTCTTCTACGTGAATCAGCGCACGCAGGCGCACTGGCGCGAGAATGACGGGTATTCGAATTCCGAGTGGTTCGATGCGCAGAGCGAGCCGGAAGGACCGCCCGTGCAGAACGGCAGCCGGCTGCAACTCATGCACCTGATCGAACGCCACTACAGCGCCGAATACGCCGCCGCGTTTCCCGAGTGGCCGCTCGACCGCGTGCTGAGCGATACCGTGCGGTTCCCGCTTACCGGATCGCCGTACACGGACACGGCCAACTGGAACCGAATGTCCGCACCCGATCGGGAGCTCGTTAACCGCGTGCTGGTCAACTACGGCAAAGCGATGGAGGCCTACCTGCGGACGCTGGTCAGCCGCAACGCGCCGTTCGACCGCTACGTGGCCGGCGACGCTGCCGCCATCAGTGCGGAGGCGAAGCGGGGACTCGCCCTGTTCATCGGCAAGGCGGGGTGCGTGCAATGCCACAACACGCCCTTGTTGTCCGACGACGACTTTCACGTGATCGGGCTGCGCGTGGACACCACCCGCTCACCGCACGCCGATCCCGCGGAAGTGGGACTCGCCTTCAATCAAGCGCTCATCTGCGACAGCACGGTGGCCGGTGGCGACTTTCGCGTGAACGGGCATTTCAGCGACGACACCACCGTCGCGCATGATCGCACGTTCTGCTCGCGCACCATTCCCCCCGGCCTGTGGCGCACGAAAGCGCTGCGTCAGGTGGCGCAGACGGCGCCGTATTTCCGCAACGGACAGGCAGCGACGCTGGATGAGGTCATCGCGTTCTACGATCGCGGCGGTGATGCGGCCGGCAGCTTCCTGGGCGGGCCCGCCGAAATCCGCCCGCTGCACCTCACGGGTGACGAGCGGCAGCAGCTCAAGGCGTTCCTGCTGACGCTCACCGGCGAACCCGTGGCTCCGTCGTTGCTGCGCGACACGCACAAGCGCTGAGTCGGCGGCGGCCACGCGCGTACGCGCACACCGGGGGCGCGACGTCCTGTGCCCAACCGCTGGGGTGCGAACGCTGGGGTGCTACCGTCGTGTCAGCAGGCCGCTCTGGGTGTTGTACTGCGCCGCGAGATCCCAGCGGTAGGCCGTCGTGGGCTGGGTGATCGCGAAGAAGTCGAAGTTGCCGAACTGCCGGTCGCCGGCCGGGTTGAGCTTGGTCCATCCGGTGGCGCCGTAGAAGTTGCCGGCCGCCGTCACGAAGGCTGCCTTCAGGGCGGCTGCGTCGCCCCGAGCGCCCCTAGCCGCATAGGCCTGCGCGGTTAGCCACACGGCATCGTACACCGCCAGCGCGAAGGCGTCCGGCGGCGCCTTGGCCACCGCCGCGATCCGCGTGGCCACGGGCTGCCAGCGCGGGCTCGCCGCGTCCTCCAGCCCGGGCACGGGGGCCCAGAAGTTCACCTGCTTGGCGAACGCGGCGGCCTTGGTGTAGCTACGCAGCGGCTCGCTCAGCGCGGTCCCGTCGGTGCCATACCAGCGCACCGCCGAGAGCACGGGATCGCCGGAGGTAATGTTGAAGATGTCGACTACCTCGTCGAACCCGGCGTGCGCAATCGCGACACCGGCGGTGCTACCCCGTTCGGCGATCGCCGCCTGCACCTGCGTCTTGAGCGCCGCCACCGCGGCCGCATAGTCGGTCGTCGTCGCGGCGTACTCGACGCCAGGCTTCACGGTGCCGGCCGAGGCGAAGAGCGCCCGTGTGGCGACCTGCAGCCCCACGTTCCCGGCGTCCTTGCGCCAGAAGGGGATCACGGTCTTCACGCCGTCGGCCTTCATGAGCGCCACCAGCGCCACGGCTTCCAGCGTGTCTGAGGGCGTGAGGCGGAAAACGTTGTCGTTGGCGATCGCCAGCGTACCGGCGGTGCTGGAGGGACTGATGACGAGCATCCCGTTCGCATCGACGAACGCCTTGAGCGCCGCTACCTCGGCGCTGGACTGCGGCCCCAGCACGACCTCCACCTGCTTCGCCTTGAGCGCGCGTACGGCCGCGAGCGTGAGCGCGGTGTCCAGCTTGGTGTCGATGATGTCGGCGGCGAAACGCAGCCCGCTACCAGCGGCCGCGAGCGATTGATTCACGTCGTCGACGCCCACCTCCATCGCGGCCTTGCTGGTCACCCCCAGCGTGGCCCAGTTCCCCGATACGGAGAACACCCCGCCGATGGTGACCGTGGTCGTGGCGGCCGGGGCCGCGATGGTGCCGTCGCAGCCCGCGACGACAACGGCGGTGAGGAACACAAACAACGCGGCGCCGGCGCGGCGGGCGTGCAACGAGAGGACACGACGCGCGGCTCGGGCGGCGCCGAGTGACGAGGATGTGCTGGGCATGCGCATCGTCGAAAGCTAAAACAGTGCAGCGTGCACGAGAAAATCCGGATCGTCAGCCCCGCCGCACCAGCGTGAGAATCGAGTACACCGCGACCGCCTCGTTGTCCTGATTCATCACTTCGACATCCCACTCCACCACGCCCTGCGGAATCCCCCCCTCGGGGGTGTCTTTGGCGGTCTTCTGCTTCACCGTGAGCCGCACGTGAATGGTGTCGCCCGGATACACCGGCTTGGTGAAGCGCAGCTTCTCCATGCCGTAGTTCGCCAGCACCGGTCCGAGTGCGGGCTCAACGAACAACCCGGCCGCCGCCGATACGATGAAGTAGCCGTGGGCCACGCGACCGTCGAAGACGCCATGACTACGCGCGTCCTCGTCGTTCATGTGCGCATAGAACGTATCCCCGCTGAGACTCGCGAACGCCTCGATGTCGGCCAGCGTGATGGTTCGCGTCTTCGTGATCAGCGTGTCGCCGATGGCGAGTTCGTCGAACGATTTCCGGAAGGGATGCACCACGTCGGTATGCTCGTCGGCCCCCTTCGTCCACTCGCGCGTGATGGCAGTGATCATGCTCGGACTGCCCTGCAACGCCACGCGCTGCATGTAGTGCGTCACGCCGCGCGCGCCGCCCATGTCCTCGCCGCCGCCGGCGCGTCCGGGGCCACCATGTACGAGTTGTGGCAGCGGCGACCCATGGCCGGTACTCTCCTTGGCGCTGGTGCGATCGAGCACGAGCATGCGGCCGTGGAAGGCCGCCGTGCCGAGAATGACGCGGCGCGCCACCTGTGGGTCGGCGGTCACCAGCGAGCCCACGAGCGACCCCTTGCCCATGCGTGCCAACTGCACCGCCTCCTCGATCGAGTGATACGGCATGACCGTGTTCACCGGACCGAAGGCCTCGATATCATGCGCTTCGAGACGCGTGAGCGGATTGTCGCACACCAGGAGCATGGGCGCGAAGAACGAACCCTTCTCGCGATCGGCGCCGACCACGTCGAAGTCGCCACCGCCGAACACGAGTTCGGCGCCATGCCGGATCATCTCGGCGGCCGAGCTCACGGCGTTCACCTGCGCGCGGCTGGCCAGTGGGCCCATGCGCACGCCGTCGGCCGTGGGCGCGCCGATCGTGGTGGAGGCCAACCGTTTGGAGAGTGCCTTGATCACATCCTCTTCCAGACCGGCCGGTACGATGGAGCGACGGATGGCGGTGCATTTCTGCCCCGCCTTGGTCGT
>CAITQY010000218.1 GCA_903894655.1 uncultured Gemmatimonadota bacterium | reverse complement strand
GCCCCCACCGGCTTCACTTTCTGCACGAACGCGATCAGCGTAGCGCGATCGGTGGTGGGACCCACGAACGCCGTGATCAGCCACGCCACGGTGGTAATGCCCACCTGCACGATGGTCGTGGTCGCGAAGCTCGCACCAGGCATGAAGTACGGCACCGCCAGCGACGTGATCAGCGACAGCACCATCGCCACGATCTCGCACCACGCCGACACGCGCCACCAGAACCAGCGCGCGATGTACAGCAGCCCCGTGCCGGCGCCGATGGACAACAGCACCTGAAACGCCTGCTGCGCGGAGCTCATGGTGAGACTCAGTAGCGCCGCAAAGATATACAGCACGACTGTGGAGAGACGCCCCGCGTTTACGTAGTGCGATTCGGTGCCGTCCTTCTTGATGAAGCGACGGTAGAAATCGTGCACAAGATACGACGAGCCCCAGTTCAGGTGCGTGAGAATCGTAGACGAGTTGGCCGCCAACAGGCCACCGATCATGAGTCCCACGAAACCCACCGGCAAGAACTTGAGCATGGCGGGGAAAGCCGAGTCGTGTCCGATGAGCGCCGCGTCGGCGTTGGGGAAGGCCGCCTTGATCGACGCCAGATCGGGATACACGATGATCGAGCAGAGCGCCGTGATGATCCACGGCCACGGGCGCAGCACGTAGTGCGCGATATTGAAGAACAGCGTGCCGCCCAGCGAATCCTTTTCCGACTTCGACGCCAACATGCGCTGCGCGATGTACGACCCACCACCCGGCTCGGCGCCGGGATACCAGTTGGCCCACCAGCTCACGGCGATCGGCAGAATAAAAATCATGAGCGCCAACTCCGACATGCTGAAGTTCGGCAGCAGGTCGAGAATCGGCTGACCGGAGCCGTCCTTCACCGACATCACCGGCTGCGCATTGGCGGCCGTACTCTGCACCACCTGCAATGTGGATAGCCGCTCCGTGAGCAGCTTGAGACCGAGCCAGCCGCTAGGCTCACCGGCCAGCCGACGTCCCACTTCCACGAGCGAGAACCACGCGGCGGCGAACACCGCGGTCATCTTGATGAAAAACTGAATCATGTCGATCACGAGCACGCCCCACAGCCCCGAATGCGCCGCGAACGCCACGTTCAGCACGCCGCAGATCACGATCGTCTGCCACGGGGCGAGGCCGAACAAGATGTTGGCGATCTTGCACGCCGCCAACGTCACCATGCCCATGATGAAGCAATTGAAGAACAGCCCCAGATAGACTGCGCGGAAACCGCGCACCATCGAGGCGGACTTCCCTGAATAGCGCATCTCGTAGAACTCGAGGTCCGTCATCACCCCCGAGCGTCGCCACAGGCGCGCGAAGAAGAACACGGTGGCCACGCCGGTGAGTACGAAGGCCCACCATTGCCAGTTGCCCGCCACGCCATAGCGTCGCACCTGCTCGGTGACCCAGTTGGGCGTATCCGACGAGAACGTCGTCGCCACCATCGACAGGCCGGCCAACCACCAAGGCACGGAGCGACCAGACGCGAAGAAATCCGACGTGCTGGCCCCCGCGCGCTTGGCAAGAAAGAGCGCGGGAACGAAGCAGATGAGAATGGACGCCGCGGCGATGACCCAATCGATCCAGGAGATGTTCATAGGCGGGAATCTCGCGATCGGCGCGCCGGTCGGCAACGCGTGGCAGAGGGTGCCTATGGCGGAACGGTCGACGGGCCCCACATTGCGTGGTGCCCGTGCCTCTCACGTTCGCGCCTCCCCTCGGAGCTCCCGTATGACCCAGCGCCCTGCCCGCCTGTTGCTCCTCGCCAGCTGCCTCGCCGGCGCCGTGCCGGCCACCTCGCTCGGCGCGCAGACCAAGCACCGTCTCATGCCCACACCGGAAACGGTGGCGGTGGGCCACTACTGGTCGGAAACCAAGCCGGTATTACGCATCAAGTCGGGCGACGAGGTCACCATCGGCACGCTGATCACGTCGAATCCCGCGCGGCTGGAAGGCGCCGGCGTGAAGCCGGAAGACGTGGAGCCGGCCCTGCGCGCGATCACCGATCAGGTGAAGGATCGCGGCCCCGGCGGACACATTCTGACCGGCCCGATTTTTGTGGAAGGGGCCGAGCCGGGCGATGTACTCGAAGTGCGCATCAAGAAGGTCGATCTGGCGATTCCGTACGCGTACAACGCCTTCGGACGCACCAGCGGCTTCATTCCGGAAGACTTCCCGTACGCCAAGATGCGCATCATCCCGCTCGATACGAAGAAGATGATGGCGCGCTTTGCGCCGGGCGTCGACATCCCGCTGCGCCCGTTTTTCGGCAGCATCGGCGTGGCCCCGCCGCCGTCACGTGGCCGCGTGAGCAGCGCGCCGCCCGACATTCACGCCGGCAATCTGGACAACAAGGAGCTGGTGGCCGGCACCACGCTGTTCATTCCCGTGCACGTGCCGGGCGCGTTGCTGGAAGTCGGCGACGGACACGCCGGTCAGGGCGACGGCGAAGTGGACATCACCGCGCTCGAGACCTCGCTCACCGGCGTGCTCGAAGTGATCGTGCGAAAAGACCTGAAGCTCACCTGGCCGCGCGGCGAAACACCCACCCATTGGATCACGATGGGCGCCGACAAGGATCTGGTGGTCGCCACCAAGACCGCGCTCCGTCAGGCCATCGAGTTCTTGCAAACCAAGGGGCTCTCGAAGGACGACGCCTACATGCTCACGAGTGTGGCCTGCGACGTGCGCATCACGCAGCTGGTGGACGGCAACGTGGGCGCGCACGTGATGATTCCCAAGGCGATCTTCACCAAGGGGAAGTGAACCGCGCGGGATGCGGCCGCGCGCGATGCCGGCGGCCGACCAGTAGGTGAGGTTCAGAGCTCAGGCGTCAGACTGGGTATAGTGGTCAGAGTCGAGCAACGACAGTGCTCAGTATCGAGCATATCCCATGATCGGGGTGCGATAAAAGGCTCATCGAAGCGCCGCCAGTCCGATGCTCGGCACTGCGGACTGTCGTTGCTCGACTCTGACCACTATACCCAGTCTGACGCCTGAGCTCTGAGCGTCTGAATCCGTTCAATCCCCCGGCAGCATCGCCCACAGCGCCGGCCGTCCCACGTCGCAGTGCACCACGCGCGACAGCGGCGTCAGCGCCCCCCAGCTCAACCAGAGCGCATGTCGCGCCAAATGGTGCGCGTGCCACGGCTTCACGCCGTTCGCATCGCCCGCCAAGCGCCCGATCCGCGCGCTGCGACCCGCGACGGGATGGAACACGGTCTCAACGCCGGCGCTCCGCACAGGTTCGTCATCTTGCCACTTATCCAGCAGTTCGATGCCGGAGCGCATGGGCGCCACGCCCACCGACGCGGTGGCAGCCGCGTCGAGCGCGAACACGGCCGCGCGCGAGGGCGTGGGTAACAGCAACACGCCGAGAAACGCCCACAGCGTCATCGCGGCCGCGAGCGCGATCACGCCGCCCGCCGAGGCCGGCGAGACCCCGGTGAGCGCCAACGAGACCACGAAGCCCAGCGTGTTCCACCCGATCGCGCCGATCACACCACGTGTGTGTGCGCCGCTGGTCGCGGCCAGACGGCGACGCAGCAGCATGGCGGCGAGCGCCGGTTCCGGCAGCAGCGCCCAGCGCGCCGGCACCACGAGCGTGCGCGCGGTCAGTCCAGACCAGCCGCCCACGAAGCTCTCGTCGGCGCAGTCGACCACCTGCAGCCGCGACAGCTCCAGACCCGCCTGCGTCGCTGCACTCGCGATACGCGCCGGGGTGGGCACGACCGGGAGCTTTGCGATCACCCGCGACATGCGACCCCGACCCGCGGCCAGGAGCACTTGCACCACCACGAACACCGCCAAGGCGGCAGCGCTCCCGCCTGCGCGCGCCGCCAGCATCAACGCAGCGGCCGACAACATCCACACCACCCACTGCACCGTCACGCCGCGCAGCCAACGCGCCAGAAAGGTGGACGCCCGATCACGACGTCGCACCAGCCAGGCGCCGCCGATCAGGTCGAACGTCAGGAACTCCAGCTGCACGAAGGCGAAGATCAGCCCCACGCGGAACAACGCGGCGGGCACCGACTGGTCGCTGGACAGCGAGAGCCACCATGATGGTAAGAGGAGGTACAACGGCGAGGCCGCGAGCAAGACCACGCTCCCCACGCCGGAGATACCGAGATACAGTCGCGCGCGGGCGTACGTGACGCCGTGACGTAGCGTGTTCGAAGGGGAGAGCGATGTCGTCATCCCGGTACAACGCCGGAGAGGTACGTTCGGGTTGCCGCAGATTTTCAACCGTACCGACATCGTGACGCGGGCGTGTAGCCGACAGCGATCTCCGGTCGTAACGTACGAGTATGGACCGCCGACTCTTCCTCACCGACCTCTCGCGCTACGCCGCGCTCGCCGCCGTTGTCCCCAACGTGTGGCGCGTCACCACCCGCCCCCGCTTCGCCGACGATCCGTTCCAGCTCGGCGTGGCCTCGGGCGACCCCACCCCCACCGGCGGCGTCCTCTGGACGCGTCTGGCCCCGCGCCCCTTCGAGCCCGACGGCGGCATGGAGGGCCTACGGGCGGTCGTGAGCTGGGAAGTGGCCGACGACGCGCAGTTCACCAAGATCGTGCAGAAGGGGCGTGCCACCGCGGCCCCCGAGCTCTCGTTCAGCGTGCACGTCGACGTGGACGGACTGCAGCCCGACCGGTGGTACTTCTATCGCTTCATGGCCGGTGAGGCGGTGAGCGACGTG
>CAITQY010000217.1 GCA_903894655.1 uncultured Gemmatimonadota bacterium | reverse complement strand
GTGCACGTCATCGCGCCACGAGGGGGCAGCGGCGGGCGTCCAGGTACGCCAGCCGATGCCGGCACTGGCGTCAAACAGGCCGAGTGCACGACGGACGGCATTCTCGACCGCCCGCTCGAGGGGCCATCGATCGCGCAGACGCACCTCGGACTTGGCCGGGTGCACATTCACATCGACATCCCCGCCGGGCACGTGCAGCGACAGCACGAGCGAGGGGCGCACACCAGAGGGCAACGTGGAGCGATAGGCGGCTTCGGCGGCGCGCACGATGCCGTGATCGCGGACGACGCGCCCGTTGATGATGAGCAGCACGCGGCGCGTGGCGGTGCCGACCTCGGCGGGTCGTTCCACCATGCCGGTGATATGAATGGGCCCCTGCACGTCGTCGAGATCGACGAACCGCTGCACATCGCGCGGCCCCCACAACTCAGCGAGCCGTGCGCGCAGCGTGGGAACGGCGGGTAAGTCGAGGGCGACTTTACCGTCGTGGCGCACGGTGAAATGCACATCGCGACGCAGGGCGCCGATGGCGTGCATGGTATCGATGATGCCGCGCCATTCCGACCGGGCGCTGCGCAGGAATTTCTGCCGCGCGGGCGTGTTGTAGAAGAGCCGCTGCACCGACACCGTGGTACCGCGACGACGCGTCACCTCGCGTGTGTCGAGCACGGCGCCGGCGGCGGCGCGCACCTGTGTCCCGGCGCCATCTTCCGACGCGGTTTCGATCATGAGTTCGGACACCGACGCGATGGCCGGCAACGCTTCGCCGCGAAAGCCGTAACTCCGCACCCCGACGAGCTGTTCGGCGGCGGTGATCTTCGACGTGGCATGCCGCGAGAGACAGAGCACGGCATCGTCGCGATCCATGCCACTGCCGTCGTCGGCGATCCGGATCAGTGCG
The DNA here is from genome assembly GCA_903894655.1 of uncultured Gemmatimonadota bacterium. GTDB lineage: Bacteria > Gemmatimonadota > Gemmatimonadetes > Gemmatimonadales > Gemmatimonadaceae > Gemmatimonas. Next base: position 5,136 of record CAITQY010000217.1, on the reverse strand, counting down.
CGGCCGCCTTCCTCGATGGTGACGTCGACCGTGGTGGCACCAGCGTCGAGCGCATTCTCCACGAGTTCCTTGACGACCGACGCGGGTCGTTCCACGACCTCACCAGCCGCGATCTGGTCGGCAACCGCACTGGAGAGAATGGCGATACGGGACATACGACAAGCTACCGAATCACGGCAGGCGAGACGAGCGGGATGGTCCGTGCCGCCGGGAGCCAGCCGCGACGCCCATCGGCGTGCACGATGTGTAACCACCCGTCACGGGCCGCTTCCACGCGCACGACATCCCCCGTAGCGACGCCACCCATCGCATTCGCGTCATTGCCCGGCGCGGTGCGCATGGTGTCCGGACGTCGAACGACGCGGAGACCAGTGGCATCGAGCTCGCGATCCCCCCACGCGGCGGCGGCCCCGCTCGCCACGGCGAGCAGCAGCGCGAAGACAGCCGCGGTCGAGGCGAATCCCATCCACGTCGCGGTGTTTCCCCGGCGGCGACGCACGCGCACGACCGTGAGCAGCGTCCAGCCCAGCAGCCAGGCGACGAGGGCCGCGAGCACGAGGGCGGGCACCGGAATCATGGGCACTTCGGCCACCCCACCGCGCGCACCGGCGGGGAGCAACGTGAGTCGTTCCTGCAGATCGACGGCAACGGGCTCGAGACGGGCCGCACGCTGCCACGCGATTACCGCCGAGACGGTATCGCCGGCGGCCCATGCGGCGGCGCCCCAGTTGGTCAGGAGGTCGGCGTCGGCGGGACGTGCGATGGCCGCTTCGGCAAATAGCTCAGCCGAGCGCGAATACTGCCGCTGCTCGTACAACGCCGTCGCGCGCGCGACCGCGACCTCGAGGGCGTCGCGATCGACGTCCGGCGTGGCCTGCCCCGGCGCTTGCCCCAACACTTGGACCGGCGCTTGGACCGTCGACATCGGCAGGGCGGCGATGGTGCGTGGCTGGGCGGCGATGGCCGCCGCACCCAGCGCCAGATACAGCGCGAAGCGTGCCTGCGCATGTCTGGCCGCCCGGATCGCACGCGCGTGCGTGACCGCCTCGACGTCGATGCGGGCGAGCAGCGCGTTGGCCCGTGCGGTGAGGTCATCGCGACCGGCCACGTGCGCCGGCACGGCGCTGAACCCCTGCTCCGCCAGCGCGTCGAGCAGCGTGAGCAACGCCGCGGTGGTGTCGCGCCTGACGCCGCGGCGGCGGACGGTGCGTTCCACGTCGCGCCGCGACACGAGTTCCTGCGGCGACACGCTGAGTCGCTGCGCGACCGCGCCAAGCAGGGTGCGTCGGGTGTAGCGCGCATGATCGCCGGCGTCATCGCCGGTGACGCGGGGCGAGGCCGTGCGTGCGGCGCTCACGGTCGCCGCAGCGCGGGAACGACGGGGGCCGCCGATGCGTACGCCGACGCGCGCACCGATCGCGAGCACGAGCCACGGGAGCGGCGCCAACAACAGGAGGACGAGGAACGGCACACGCCACGTGGCCAGCTGTTCGGCGAGCGAGGCAGCGGACGCGCCACGCCAGACGCGGAGCGGTACCACCGACACGTTGTCCCCCTCAGCCGCCGTGGCCAGCGCACCCTCGTCGACCGTAAGCGCGCTCGGTGCCGTTTCCGCATACGCGTACGCGCCGCGATACGGGTCGAAGTAGCTGTAGCGCAGCGTCGGCAATTCGACCCGCCCCGCCTGCGACGGCGTGAGAATCCAATCGAATTCCTTGTAACCGCGCACGAAGGCGCCGCTGGTGTCCACGCGAACGCGCTCGGTGCCCGGAACGGCCGAGGCCCATGACACTTCGAGCAGCGGGCGCGGCAACAGTTTCACGTTGCCGACGCCGTCGACGCGCATGGTGAGCACCAGCGGATCGCCGACGCGCGCGGTGGAGGAATCGACGGTGACCGAGGCGCGCAGGACACCGACGGCGCCGGTGTAGTCCTGCGGTCGGCCGGCCTCGGGGAGCGGCTTCACGACGAGCTGCGCACTCTCCGCCCGTACCAGGAAACGTTCTTCGCGGCTGAAGTAGCTGGACGACTGCGGTAAGGTGTAGCTGAGCTGCGGTGACGGCACCATGAGCGTGCCTGGCGCCACGGCGAACAGCGCGCGCTGAAACACGTGCGCCTCGAAGGGGGCGCCACCGTAGCTGCGCGGGGCGACGCGACGCGGGGCGCCGAGCTCGTACGCGAGGAGGCCGCGCAACTCAGGAGGCAGAAACTCCGGGTTGCGACGCAGGCGTGCGCGTGCCGACTCACTGAGCAGCACCGCCACCTGATAGGTGACCTGTTGCCCCACGTACACCGTGTCAGGAAACGCGGCCGCGTGGAAGTCGATCGGTCGATTGCTCTTGGCCTGCAGCCGATCGAGGATCGCCGTCGGTGACGGTTGCGCGTGCAGCACGGCCGAGACGGCTTGGGTGGCCAGTACGCCGAACAACGTCAGTCGACAGAGCCACCGGGAATGACAGCGCAGGCGCGGCCTCACCAGTCCTTTCCTCCCGGTGGCTTCCGTCCCTGTCGCTGTTTGCGTCCCTGCACATCGCGCTCTTCACGCGCAGCGCTGTTGAGCAGTGCCTCCGCCTGCTTTTGATCGAGGCCGCCTTGATTCTGCGGCTGCTCATCCTGCTGGTCGTTCTGTGAGTCGCCACCGCCGCCTCCCCCCCCGCCCTGCGGCGGCGGCATCTTCCGGAGCGCGAGTTCGTAGTTCCACTTGGCATCGGCATCAGCGGGGCGCTCGGAGAGCAGCGCGCGATACGCGGCACGGGCGGACGCGAAGGCCGCCTCGGCCTCAGGATTTTGCGGCGTACGACCCATCACGAGCGATGCGTAGCCGGCGTTGAACCGGGCCCGCATACGCGTTTCGCCATCGCCTTCGCGACGGACCATTTCGAGCAGCTCGGCGGCGGCCTCGAGCGAATCGGCGCCGATGAGCGCGGTGCCAAGATTGTAGCGCGTACGCACGGTGGTGTCGCCGTTGGCGATCTGCGCGCGGTACCCGGCAATGGCCGCCTGCACGTTGCCTTCGGCAAACAGGGCGGCCGGATCGGGTGCCTGCTTGCACGACATGAGCGCGACGGGGAGCGCGGCGAACATGATGAGGAGTGCCACCGGCGGCATCGTGGACGGCAGCGTGGACGGCAGCGTGGACGGCATCGTCGAGGCCGTATCGTTCGCCGACCGACGACGGGTGAGCAACCACGAATCGTAGGCGAGCAGTGCCAACGCGGGGAGCAGCAGCCAGAGGTAGCGCGGCACGTGATCCTCGCGCGAGTCGACCTTGCGCTTCGCCGTGCGCAGCGAGCGCAGGGCACCGCGCACGCGCGTGGCCTTATCGGACGCTTCGGCCGGAATGAAGGTGCCGCCGGCGGCTTTGGCGGCCGCCTCCAACAGGTCGGGCGCGTAGCGCGTGATCACGATCTTGCCGTCGTCGTCGCGCTTCTCCCGCGTGAAGGAGCCATCCTGGATCGGAATCGTACTGCCCTGTGTGGTGCCGAACCCGACGGTCACCAGACTCACGCCCTTGACGCCCGCTTCGGTGGCGGCGGCGTTCACGTCTTCGGCCGGCTCGAAGGCTTCGCCGTCGGTCATGAGGACGAGCGCGCGATCGGCACTGCCGTCGCTGGCGAGCAGCAGTTCGGTGCCCTGCCGTATCGCGCGGGCAATCGAGCTGCCCGCCTGCCCGACCACCGACGGATCGAGATTATCAAGGAAGAGTTCGATGGCCCCGTCGTCGCTGGTGAGCGGCGTGAGAATGTAGCTGCGGCCGGCGAAGGCGATCAGGGCAACGCGATCGGCCTGCGACATGGCGCGTAACCGGCGCACCTCCTGCTTCACGCGTTCGAGGCGTGATGGACGTTCATCGGGCGCCATCATGGAGAGCGACGCATCGATGGCGATCGCCATATCGATCCCACGCGCACTGACGGGCCCGTGGGCGAGTCCCCAGCGCGGCCCCGAGAGGGCGAGCCCCGAGAGCATCGCGATGAGCACGAGCCGCACGGTGCGTCCGCGTTCATCGGGGTCGGTGATCATGACTAGACGACGCAGCGCCGACGCCTCGGCGAAGCGCGCGAGGCGCACGCGACGCTGCCGCGTGCGGACCGACCGCATCCACCACACGACGACCGGAAGCGCCACGGCCGCGAGCAGCAGCCACGGCACGTCGAAGATGAGCGGCGGGAGGGTGCCGAGGTTCATGGCAGCACGCCGCGACGCGCGCGCAACGCGAGTTCGCCGAGCAGCGCGGCGAGCCCCAACAGCAGCGGCCAGCGGAACTGCTCGGTGTAGCGGATGTACGCGCGCGCCTCGACGATAGAGCGCTCGAGCGCGTCGATCTGCTCATAGATGCCCTGCAGCGCCTCAGCGTCCTTCGCGCGGAAGTAGCGACCGCCGGTGTTCGTGGCGATCTCGGTGAGCAGGGCCTCGTCGATCTTGACCGGCCGATTCTCGTAGCGCAGGCCAAACAGGCCTCGCCCGACGGGCGTCGGTGCCATTCCCTCACTACCGACGCCGATCGAGTAGATGCGAATACCGAAGGCACCCGCCGCCTGTGCCGCGGTGCGTGGATCGATGGCGCCGCGATTGTTCTCCCCGTCGGTCAGCAGCACCATCACGCGTGAGCGCCCCGGCGCGGTGCGCAGGCGATTGGCCGCGGTGGCGATGGCGGTGCCGATGGCGGTGCCGTCTTCCAGCTGGCCAACTTGCAGATTGTCGATCGCGGCGAGCACGACCGGATAGTCGGTGGTGAGCGGGACCTGCGTGAGCGCCTCGCCGGAGAACGCCACGAGACCCACGCGGTCCGATTTCCGGCCAACGACAAAGCGCTTCACTTTTTCTTTGGCGACTTCGATGCGATTCTGCGGCTGGAAGTCTTCCGCGAGCATGGAGCTCGAGATATCGACGACCAGCGCGATATCGATGCCGTCGCTGGAGACGCGTTCCGCCCGTGCGCCGGAGCGCGGTTGCGCCGCCGAGACGATAAACCCGGCCAACGCGAGCGACCGCAGCCACGGCAACCAGCGCAGCCACGACCGCGACGGTTGCGGTCCGCGGCCAAGCACGGCGACGCGCGAAAACGGAATGGCGCGCTGCGGTGCGGCGCGCCGGCGCCACCAGGACCAGAGAGGCAGCAGCAGCAACAGCAGC
>CAITQY010000216.1 GCA_903894655.1 uncultured Gemmatimonadota bacterium | reverse complement strand
GTTGTCGCCGACATCGCCGATGTAGAGACATTCGCCGCGCGGGCACGGTCCGATCGCGATCGCTTCCCAGTCGGTGTTGCTGGCATCGCGCACCTGAACGGCGCCGCGCGTCGCACCGGTCGAATCGTAGGCGAAGAGCATCGCCGCATGGCCGCTATCGTTTTGCGACCAGAGCACGCCCGGCTCCGTCGTGCTCGCCACGACGCCAGACGCTTCAGTGAGACTCCGGTCGCCGAACGCGCCGGCCCGTACCACTTCGCGGAGCGGCGGCGCCCCAAGCACCGTCCGAGCTTCGTCCTTCGACGTCCACGCCGTGTTCTCCGCCGTGCGGCCGCTACAGCCGCCCGTGAATGCGAGCGCACCCGAGAGCAGCACCGCGAGCAGCACCACGTGCGTGCGTTCACCCACCGGCGCGCTTGATCTCGTAGAGCCGTTCCTTGGCGAGTCGGCGTCCGGTCGGTGTGGCGGCAAGTCCACCGCCAGCGGTCTCGCGATAGCGCACGTCCATGTTCTTCCCGATCTCGCCCATCGTATCAATGACCTCGTCCGCCGGAATGGCGAACTCGATACCGGCCATGGCCATCTCGATGGCGGCCATGGCGATCGCGGCGCCGGTGGCATTGCGAAACACACAGGGTAGTTCCACCAGCCCGCCGAGCGGGTCGCACACGAGCCCAAGCGTCCCCTGCTGCGCGAGCGCCGTGGCGTGTCCGACCTGACGCGGCGAACCGCCCAGCATCTCCACGGCGGCCCCCGCCGCCATACCCGCCGCCGCGCCGGTCTCGGCCTGACAGCCCCCTTCGGCGCCCGACAACGACGCCCGTTCCGCCACGACGGCTCCGATCAATCCCGCCGTCGCGAGCGCGTCGATGACCCGCTCGTCGTCGATGCCACGAGCCTTCGCGATGCCGGTGAGCACCGCCGGCAACACACCGGCCCCACCCGCCGTCGGAGCCGCGACGATCACGCCCATGGCCGCGTTCACTTCCTGCACCGCAATGGCCCGCGCCAGCACGTCACGGAATGGCGTGTTGGCGAGCGGACCATCGGGCCCGGTGCGCAGCTTCGCGGCGTCACCGCCGACCAATCCCGACGACGACTTGAGGTCACCAATCATGCCGCGATCGACCGCCGCTCGCATGACCACTAACGCACGCCGCAAGGCCTCACGGATGCTCTCCACCGTGCGGCCTTGATCTTTCGCTTCCACTTCGAGTGCCACCTGCGAGAGCGTGACACCGCGCGCTTCCGCGTCTCGAATTGCATCGGCCAGAGCGCGATACATCAGGCACCTACCTTGTCGAGACGGAACGCCCACGTGACCCAGCTGAGCGCGCGGATCGCATCGCGCACGGACTCGTCCGGCTGCTCATCGACTTCGATGACCATGAAGGCATCACCGCCACGTTCTTTTCGCGAGAGCTTCAGCGTGGCGATGTTGCAATTCGCATCGGCAAGAATACCCGCAATGCGGGCCACGGAGCCCTTCACGTCTTCGGCCACGAGCACGATCGTGTGGAGGCTGCCATGAATCTCCACCGGATACTCGTCGATCTCGGTGACCAGGACGCGTCCGGCTCCGAGCGACGCGCCCACCATCTGCGCCTTGCGATCCCCGCGCTCGAGCGTGATGCGCACCGTGTTGGGATGCGCGTCGTCGCCCAACGACGTTTTCTCGAATTGATAGTCGAGCCCTTCATGCTCCATGATGTCAAGCGCCGTGCGTAGACGCTCGTCGTCGGGACGAAATCCCATGAGCCCGCCCACGATGGCCTTATCGGTACCGTGCCCTTCACCGGTGCGGGCGAACGAGCCGTGCAATTCGATATGCGCCTTTTCCGGCGTGCCGCCGACCAGACAGCGCGCGAGCAGGCCGAGACGGCAGGCGCCTGCCGTGTGCGAGCTGCTTGGTCCCACCATGACGGGGCCGATGATGTCGAGAAGAGAGACCATTTGCGGAATGTACCTGCCGTTGGGGCCGGACGACAGAAAGCCGGCGTGGCGCCAGTTACCGGCTGGCGAGCATCGGCGCCAGATAGCGGCCCGTATGGCTCTCCTTCACTCGTGCGACGTCTTCCGGTGTGCCCTGTGCCACGATGGTACCGCCGCGCACGCCGCCCTCCGGCCCCAGATCGACGATCCAGTCGGCAGTCTTGATCACGTCGAGATTGTGCTCGATGACCAGCACCGTGTTTCCACGCTCGACCAGCTTGTGCAGCACACCCAGCAGCACGCGCACATCTTCGAAGTGCAAACCGGTGGTCGGCTCATCGAGGATGTACAACGTGCGCCCGGTGTCACGCTTGGACAGCTCCGTGGCCAGCTTCACGCGCTGTGCTTCACCACCAGACAGCGTGGTCGCGCTTTGCCCCAGGTGGATATAGCCCAACCCGACATCACGCAGCGTCTCGAGCTTCTGCAGGATACGTGGCTGATTCTCAAACACCGTGCAGGCTTCTTCGACGGTGAGATCGAGAATCTCGGCGATGCTACGCCCGCGGAAGTGCACTTCCATCGTCTCACGATTGAAGCGCTTGCCTTTGCACACGTCACAGGGCACGAAGACGTCGGGGAGAAAGTGCATTTCGATCTTCACGAGTCCGTCGCCCTGACAGCTCTCGCACCGTCCGCCCTTCACGTTGAACGAGAAGCGACCAGGACCGTAGCCACGAATCTTCGCTTCCGGCAGCTCGGCGAACAGCTCACGCACCGGCGTGAAAATGCCGGTGTACGTGGCCGGATTCGAGCGTGGTGTGCGGCCTATAGGGCTTTGGTCAATGTCCACCACTTTGTCGAGTTGTTTAAGGCCAAGCAGTTCATCATATGGCGCCGGATCAAGGGTAGTCGCACCATTCAAGGCCGTCGCAACAATCGGATACAGAGTATTGT
>CAITQY010000215.1 GCA_903894655.1 uncultured Gemmatimonadota bacterium | reverse complement strand
TCGGCGCGCGCCTTCGTGGAGGCGCGCGCCGTGTTGCTTGGCCTGCGCGATCCGAAACTCGCCGCCCTGCGCGCCCTGACCACGGTCGAGATGGACACCGTGGCTGACCGCAAGGTGGGTGGGTTCAGCAAAGGCATGCGGCAGCGCACCAAGCTGGCGGCCGCCCTCGTGCACGAACCCACGCTGTTGCTGCTCGATGAGCCGTTCAATGGACTCGATCCGCGTCAGCGCATGCACATGATGCGCCTGCTGGAAGACCGCGCCCGTGACGGCACGGCGGTGTTGCTCAGCTCGCACATCCTGGAAGAAATCGAAGGCGTGGCGTCGCGCATTCTCGTGATGTTGTCGGGGCGCCTCGCGGCGAGCGGCGATCATCGCACGCTGCGTCGCATGATGACCGACCGACCGCACACGGTGCGCATCCGTTCCACGAACGATCGCGCGCTGGCGTCGGCCCTGCTGTCGTCGCCGACGGTGATGGGGGTCGATGTCGAGGCCGATGCATTGCTCGTGCGCGCGGCCGATTACACCGGTTTCGCCCATCAGGTCGGCGCGGTTGCGAAGCAAGCGTCGATCACGCTGCTGGAAGTGCAGCCCACCGACGAATCGTTGGAGCACGTGTTCGCCTATCTGGTGGCGCGATGAGCGTAGCCTTCGGTCGCATCTCCCCGTGGGCCACGGCGCGCGTATTGGTGCAGCTCGCATGGGCCCGTACGTTCTCGGTCACGCTGGTGGCGGGGGTGAGCGGACTCTTGCTGCTGCCGGTGCTGTTCGCGTTGGCCTTCGCGTCGCGCGGGAGCTTGAGCGGAGATCCGGTGGCGTTTCTGGTGCAGCGCTACGACACCTTGGTATGCGGGCTCGCCATGCCGCTCATCGCGCTGCTGATGGGCACCAGCGCGTTCAGTGCCGAAACGGAAGACGGTACGCTGTTGTACCTCGTGACCACGACCACGCCGCGCTGGTGGATCGCCTGTGTGCGCGTGATGTACGCGTCGATCGTGACAGGGCTGCTCTCGGCCTTCGCGGTGTGGAGTACCGGCGCGATTGCGGCCGACGGCAGCAACCCGGAGCATGTGACGACGGCGTTTACCGTCGCCGTGCTTTTCGGTGGCGTCACCTACGCCGCGCTATTTACTGCGCTCGCGTTGCTTACGCGAAGGGCACTGGTGGCCGGCCTCGTGTACGTGCTCTTCTGGGAGGGCGCCCTGAGTCGCACGTTCCCCGCCCTGCATTATCTGAGCGTGCGTCAGTGGACGCTGGCGGTGGCCTCGGCGCTCACCGATTCGTCGGAGCAAGCGCTGCAGAACGGCCCGTCACTCGTGGCGTCGTTGATCGGCGCGGCGCTGTTGGTGGTGCTGTCGGTGTACGTTGGCGGGCGGCGATTGCAGCGGCCGCGCATGCAACGATAACGGCCTTACTTCGCTTTTAGCGCAGCCTGCAGCTCCAGATCCGGGATCGCCTTCCGCAGCACATGGTCGATCTGCGTGAGGCGTGCGGCCGGCGAACGCTCGGCCAGCAGGCGATAGCGGCTGTCGAGGTCGAGATCGATCATGGCGCCGACGCTCCATGCCACCTGCGCGGCATCGTCGGGCAATTCGGGGAGCGGATCGGTGTCGTCGTTGAGCGTGCGCACGGCCCGTACGACGCGCGTGAAGTTGGAGATCACTTCGTCGGCGGCCACGGCGAGTGCTACCGGCGACGCACCGGTTTCGTCGGGTACGATGGTGCCGGTGGCCATGAGATACGGAGCGTCGTATTCGACGAACCCGTTGAGTGCAAAGCGCTCGCAGCCCGTCACGATGATGTTGGCGCGGCCGTCGGGCATCATCTCGACATCGGTGACCTTGGCGACGCAGCCCATGCGTCCCGCCGGCAGATCGCGTTCGGCGACACCTGGCATGGCGGGGATGATGCCGAAACGCCCGTCGCCCTCTCGCACATCCGCCAGCATCTGCCGATAGCGCGGTTCGAAGAGGTGCAGCGGCAGCATGGTGCCGGGGAACAACACGACACCCAGCGGGAAGACGGGAAGCAGGAGATCAGTCACCCGGGAAATATCTCGCGAAAGCGCGTTGTGCGCTCGACCCCCCTGACAATGCGAGCGCCGTATTGTCGAGCCTCGCGTCCGCGCTTGGTGTGTGCCTTGACCGGTAACTTGAGCGGCGGGCGACGTTGTGCGGGTCCCAAGGGACTGGTTACATTGCCACGCTCGTAGGGTAGGCACGTTGCTCAGTCGTGGCCGAGCGAAGTCCTGCCACCGAAGGTTCCCCTCCCTGATACGTTTGGGGCATCGAGGAAGTTTGTAAGGTGTTGTTGTAGAAGATTTTACGGCGCCGTCGCCAAGTGGTAAGGCAGGAGACTGCAAATCTCCCACCGTCGGTTCGATTCCGACCGGCGCCTCTTTGAACTGCAGTTTTGGGTTTGGGGTTTCGAGTGTTGAGTGTGAGGAAGCGGGCGACTCCCTCTGGGAGCCGCCCGCTTTTTATGGTCCGCGACCGGGGGCGACTACTCCCAGTAGGCCTCGAGATCGTAGTACGCAGCGCCCGACCGGGAATCGTTGATCCGGATGATCGCGGTGTAGCCGTTCCAGGCACTCGGCTGCTGCACCACTGAGATGCTGCCGCGGCCCGACCGCTGATCGATGCGCAGGTTCACGTTGCGGTTCGGCAGTCCACCGCCCTGGATGTCGGCGTTTACGTCGCTCACGCGGACCCCGCGGCGGGTGATGGCGTCCACCCGACGGCCGGAGATGTGGATCTCGACGACAGCGTCGACCCGTCCGCTCCAGCTCAGCGCGCCGGCCCCGCCGTTCCGGCGGTTGTTGCCGCGGTTGTTGCCGCGGTTGTTGACGCGGTTGTTGCCGCGGTCGTCATCGCGGTCGTCATCGCGGCGACCGTAGGCGTCGTCGTCACGGTTATCGACGTACGCGGTCAAGCGATAATTATCGGCGCCGGCGCGCGGGTCGCGCACGCGCAGCACGGCCTGATAGCCGTTGCGCGCAGACGGCTGCTCGATGACGTCCACCTCGCCGCGTCCGTCGTTGAGCTGCACGATGACATTGGCACGGGTGCGGGGGAGTGCGGCATTCACCCGCGTCCGGCTCGGGAGCGCGGCATCGAAGCCGCGCGTGCGCACGTCACGTCCGCGCACAATGATCAGCACTTCGCGATCGACGCGGCCCGTCCAGGTGAAGAGGGCGCGATCGGTGCGATCGGGTGGCGTGGCGCCGGCTGGCGTCGCCGCGATGAAGAGCCCGGCGATCACCGGCACGGTGAGGGCCGAGCGGCGGACACGAGATGCAAGCGAACGATGCAGTGTCATGTGCTCCTCCAGAGAGCGATAGTCACTGCGGTAAAGGGCATCAGCGGTGCCACGAGGAATCCGCGCGCACCGGACCGCGCGTGGTGCCGGCCACGGCGCTGCAAGTGCTTGCATGAGAAGGTGTTCACCCCTGCCGCGCGGCGATGGCACGAGCTTCAGCGCGGTCATCGTCGTG
>CAITQY010000214.1 GCA_903894655.1 uncultured Gemmatimonadota bacterium | reverse complement strand
CGTCCGTGATCTGGAGTGCGGCCAGGATGGCCGCCTTCTGCGTTTCCATCGTCGAGCCGCCGCCCATGATCGCCCGGATCGTCCGGTCGACGTGTTCGGCCACCGCTTTGGTGTGCTCTGGGGATGCTTCGGTGCGTAGAGTGTAGTCCTCACCAACGATCCGGACTTTGACTACCAGCTTATTGTCGATCACCGTTCCGCTCCCTGCCCGATTTGCTGACGGAGAAAGCGCGCCCGCTCGCCAAGCTGCCTCGTTTTCTCCCCCGCCTCGGAGAGGCGAGCTCGCAACCGCTCATTCTCGCGGGCCAGCACGCTGTCGACCGCCTGCGGCGTGGCGGCCTCCGCCGCCGCGGCGAACGCCGCCTGAACGCGGACGACTTCCGCTTTGGCCAGCTCGGCCTTGGCCTCCAGCTCCCGAACCTTGGCTTCCAGCAGCGCCCGTGCCTGGGTCGAGCGGAGTCCGTCGGCCCGCACCTCGATCAACGTGCCGTCACGCTCAGCCACCAACTGTTCGAGCTCACGGGTACGCGACTCAGCCGACAGCGCACGCCGGCGGTAACCGGCCAGCTGGTCGCTGAGGTTGCGAACGAGGGCATCGAGTTCGCGAAACGCGATCGTGTCAGGACGCACGTGGACGGATACCGAGTTCCTGGTCTAGGAGATCCAGCAGGCGGGCGCGGCGACCTTCGATTTCCTTGTCCCGCAGGGTGCGCTCCGGATGCCGGAACGTCAACCGCCAGCCGAGACTCCGATGCGCATCCGGCACACCCGCACCGCGGAATTCATCGAAGAGGCTCACCTGCTCCAGTAGGTCACCACCGGCTCGGCGCAGCGCCTGCTCCACCGTGGCGGCGGCGACACCGTCCGGCACCAGCAACGCAAGATCGATCTCAGCGGCCGGCGTCGTCGGGAGCGCCTTGAAGCGAATGCCAGCCGACGGCGGCGATTCCCGCCCGATCGGAGCGGCATCGTGGCCGTTGGACCGGGGGGCTGCCACATCGGCTGAGGGCATGACCCCCAGGGTCACCTCGATGCCAAACGCCTCGCTGGCCCACACCGGACGGTCGAGCGTGACCGTTTCCACCCGACCGATCTCGCCCATCCCATCGACGGACAGCACCCAGATTGACGGCGCGGAACCGGCCGCCACCGTGGCGCCCTTGCCCGGGAACGCCGCCGCCAGCACGCGCACGGCGATCTCCTTCGCATCCCACAGGTCGAACGCCGGCGGCTGTGGCTCCGTGAAATGCGGCGGTCGACGGCTACCCATGATCAGGGCACCCACACGGACTTCCTCACGCGGTAAGCGGTCCGACGCCCCGATGAACACGTTGCCGACTTCGAAGAGCCGCAGGTTGCCCTGCATGCGCGTCAGATTGTACTCCGCCCGACGGGCCAGCGTATCAAGGATTGAGGCACGCAGGAACGGCTCGTCATCCGCCAGCGGATTGCGCACGCGCGGCGTGTGATCATCGCCCGTGCTGGTGAACGGCATCGGCCGTGTTTCGGCGAGTCCCATGCCGACCAGCAGATCGCGCACTCGACGACCGGCGAGATGCAGCG
>CAITQY010000213.1 GCA_903894655.1 uncultured Gemmatimonadota bacterium | reverse complement strand
GCCACCAATATTCTCACGGGCGAACTCGACATCGTGACACCAATCCTTCGGCAAAGGCTCTTCGCGGCCGCACGGATAGGGACCGCCGCCTCAACCGGCAAGTTTAATACGCGGTTGTGGCACCGGTCCGATGAGTTTAACGACTCAGCCTGCTTGAGGCACGTGACCGTTGAACCAACCACTCTGACCCCTTGAGCCACCGCGCGACACATTACCGTTTCGCTGGCGGCCCTTCCGGATGCTTCTCGCACACCGGCGGCTGCTCGGCGCTCCAGGCCATCGACGCGATGCGCCATTGGCCCGCGCTCTTCACGAGCGTGAACACATCGGCGCCGCAGTGTGACCACGCGTTGTTGACGTACAGGTCGTACGGGTACCAGACCATCGCGACGCCACCGCTCACCATGGCCTGCGGCGCGAAGCCGCGTTCGATGATTCCCGTCATCGGGGCGTTACGCTGCGCCTCGCGCGTGCGCACCCGATACACGGTGACTCCATCGCGTGTAGACGTCGGGAACATCACAGCCTCGGGCACCATCAGGTCAGTGAACGCGACGACGTCGCCTCGCGTGATCGCGACCAGCGCGGAGTCGGCGATGGCAATGACGGCGGTGCGGGCGTCGGGGGTTGACGTCGCGGCTTGCGCGTGTGCATCGACCGGAAGAAGGCCAATGCCGGCGATAGCAACCAGCGTGCGTAGAGTCATGGGTCTCGGTGTCATTTTGCGGGATGGGGCGGCAGATGGCGACGCGCGCAGAAGGTACCACCGCCGTGTCATGCGGTCCACGCGCCGCCGCCGGTCGCCGTCTGGTCGGGTTGCGTGGTATGTTGGGCCAATGCCGCTCCGACTTGGTACGCTTGGTGATCCCCGATGAACAACGTCCGCGACGAGTTGCAAGCAGCGCTCGGTGAGGGCTACACCCTCGAGCGCGAGCTTGGGGGCGGTGGCATGTCGCGCGTGTTCGTGGCGCAGGAGCATGCGCTGGGGCGCGAGGTGGTGGTGAAGGTGCTCTCCCCCGAACGCACCGCCGCGCTCAGCGCCGAGCGTTTCACGCGCGAGATCAAGCTCGCGGCCGCACTGCAGGACCCGCACATCGTCCCGGTCCTCGTCGCGGGCACCACGAGCGAGGGGCTGCCGTATTACACCATGCCTTTCGTGCGCGGCGACTCGCTGCGGGCGCGCGTGGTGGCGGGCCCCGTGCCGGTGGCCGAGGCGCTCGGTATTCTGCGCAACATCGCGCAGGCGCTGGCCTATGCGCACGAGCGTGGCATCGTGCACCGCGACATCAAGCCGGAGAATGTGCTGTTGTCGCGCGGCACGGCGGTGGTGACGGACTTCGGCATTGCCAAGGCGCTATCGGCCTCGAGCACGAAGGCCGAGGGGAACACGCTCACATCGTTGGGCACCTCCATCGGCACACCGGCCTACATGGCGCCGGAGCAGGCACTTGGTGATGTGAACACCGACGCGCGCGCCGATCTGTATGCGTGGGGCGTGGTGGCGTACGAACTGCTGACGGGCGTGCATCCGTTTGCCGCACGGAGCACGCCGCAGGCGATGGTGGCGGCGCATATCAGCGAAGCGCCGCCGCTACTGAACGCAGCGCGCCTGCTGGTACCGCTGGACGTCGCCGCGCTCGTGATGCAGTGTCTGGAGAAGGACCCCGCGCAGCGCCCGGCCAGTGCGGATACGCTGCTCACGCGACTAGCGAGTGTGACCACGGGAAGCGGCGAGCAGGCGGCGGCGCCGAGTCGGCGACGCACGCCACTGGTGGCGGTGAGCGTTGTGGTGGCCGTGCTGGCTGTCGGTGGCTGGGCCCTGCTTCGCCCACGCGCCACCGCATCGAGCGCGTCGCCCACCGGTGCGGAGACCGGCCCCGTGGCGACCGACAGCGCGTCGCCCATTCGCTCGCTGGTCGTGCTCCCCTTCGAAAGTGTGGGTGGCGATACCGCGAACGCGTATTTCGCTGAGGGCATGGCCGATGAGCTGTCGAACGCGCTCGGCAAAGTGCCGGGGTTGCAACTCGCCGGGCGCAGTTCGGCGGCGGCGTTTCGCGGCAAGCAGAAGTCGGCGCAGGAGATTGGCGCGGCGTTGAATGTGGGCGGCGTGCTTGAAGGCACCGTACGCCGGGCGGGTGGGAAAGTGCGCGTCGCCACGCAGCTCACCAACGCGCGTACAGGGTTGGTCCTCTGGAGCGACAGCTTCGAGCGCGATGCCAAGGACGTGTTCGCGGTGCAGGACGACATCGCGCAGGCGATCGTGCGGGCGTTGCAGGTCACGCTGGCGGGCGGTGCCGCGGCGGCGCCCACGGCGGCCCGCGGCACCACCGATCTCGAGGCGTACGATCTGTACCAACGCGGCGTGTATCTCTTCGAGCGGCGCGGTCTAAGCCTCCTGCGGGCCCGCGACTACTTCCAGCAGGCGATCGCTCGCGATCCGCAGTTCGCGCGAGCTTACGCTGCGCTCGGACGCACCTGGGTGACGCTGGCATTGTACGCCATGGTGCCGGCAGTCGAGGCGGTCCCATCGGCCATGGCGGCGAGCGAACGCGCAGTGGCGCTGGATTCGCTGTCCGCCGACGCCTGGGCGGCGTTGGGATACGCCCGGACCGTCGGGTACCAATGGCGCGCGGCGGACGAGGCTACGCTGCGGGCCGTGCGCTTGGACGCCCAGAACGCGGACGCGCAGGCAACCCGGTCACGGTTCCTGGTGGTAGTCGGCCGGTTTGACGAGGCCGCCGAGGCGGCGTTGGTGACGGTGGCCCTCGATCCCGGGGGTGTGGGAAACATGATCACGGGTGCGCAGCTGCTCGCCCTCGCTGGTCGGTATCCCGAGGCGATCCGGTTCGCCAATCGAGTCTGGGAGATGGATTCGACGCTGTCGGCTTCGGCCACAACCGTGATCGTGCTCTGGGAAGGCGGGCAAGTCGCTGAGGCGCGTCGGCGTGCCGAGGTCCTGCTTCGTCTGTCGCCATACCCTGGCGCCATCAGTCGCGCGATCTACGTCATCGCCAAGACCGGCGACCGTGGGCGCGCCACGGCGCTGCTCAGCCAACAGCGCGCCCGCTTTGCCGGCCGCGACGAGGGAGGATCCGTCTGGTCTATCGCGTGGCTTGGATTGGGCGACACGGCGCAGGCGTTGACGGCGCTCGAGGAAAGTGCGCGGCGGGGCGAACTCGGCGTGAACAATCTCTTGGGAGGTCAGTATTTCGATCCCGTTCGTGCCAGCCCGCGCTTCGCGGCCATCGTGCGCACGCTCGGCCTGGACGTGGCGCTGTTTACGTCGCCCAACGGCGGGCGGCCGCGGTGAGTCGGCCGTCCCCCGCGCGGTGGCAGCCCCAGCTTGCTCAAGTAGCACATTCGTGCTACCTTTTGTTTTCAAAGGGTGGGCGTTCGTTCTTTCTCCTGTTTCGGAGGAGTGGATGGTACGTGAACTGACACTGCGGCAGGTGGGCGGGTCGATCGGGGCGACCATCCCCAAAGACATGGCCGAACGCTTGCACCTCGAAGCGGGCGACCGAGTGCTCGCCATCGAGACGGCGCAGGGCATCCTGCTTACGCCGTTCGATCCCGACGTGGAGGCCGGACTCGCGGTCGCGGCGCATGCGGCGAAGAAATACCGCAACGCCCTGCGAGAGCTCGCGAAGTAGCGTGGATTCGTGAAAGAACCCCGCTGGGTGCCGCGCGTGGTCGTCGACTCGATTCACGTCGACCAGCTCCGGGAGCACGGTGGTCTTCCGGGCGTGCGGGATGAGAACGCGATCGAGGCCGCGCTTGCCCGTGCGCGGCAGAAATGGCACTACGAACCAACCGCTGACCTGGCCATTCTCGCAGCGGCCTATGGGTTTGGCTTGGCCCGCGCGCACGCGTTCAGCGATGGGAACAAACGCACGGCGTTCGTAACCATGATGACTTTTCTGGGTCTCAACGCGAAGGACCTGTCGGCGACCGAGCTGGAGGTGGTGGAAATGATGGTGTCGCTAGCGGGTGGCGAACTCACCGAGTCGGCACTGGCCGACTGGATCCGCGCGCGTCTCATGCGTTTCACGGTCTGAATGTCCTGCCCTCGTCACCCGGAACCGATGATGTTGATTCACCACGTTGCGAACGCACGCCACGCGATCCTGCGGCGCACCATCGCCGGTGCGGCGCTCGGCGCCCTCTCCGCCTTCGCGTTTGCCTCCGCGGCGGCGCAGCCCACCACGAGCGGCCTCACCCGCCTACTGGAATCCGAGCTCGCGCGCATGCCCGCGCGGACCGGCGTGTACGTGAAGCATCTCACCACCGGTGAAGAGGCGGCCGTGAGGGCCGACGAGGCGTTCAGTAGTGCTAGCCTCATCAAACTCACGATTCTCGTCCGCGCCTTTCAGTTGGTGGACCAGGGCAAGCTCAAGCTCGCCGACCGCGTGGAAATCGGTCGGGCCGAGCTGCGCGATGGATCGGGCGTGCTGCAGTATCATGACCTCGGCCAGACCCCCACGATCAAGGACTTGCTCACCGAGATGGTGATCACGAGCGACAATGTGGCCACGGATCTCATGCTCACGCGCGTCGGCGGCGTGGACAGTCTCAACACGTGGCTCAAGAGCTCGGGCTTTGCGCACCTGAGCATGGTGGCGCGTGGGCACGTGTATCGCCGCAAGATTCTGGCACTGGTCAATCCGGCGTTCGACACGCTGACGGCCGAGGAGACCACGGGATTGCAGTACGCACAACAGGGCGACGTGCTGTTCGATTTGTACGCGTCGCTGTTCACCGGCCCGCGGGCCGCGTGGGTGGACATGGTTCGCGATCCGGCCAACAAGAAGATTCTCGCCGACGGCCGGAGCCGCCTGCCCGTGCAGGATCATGCCTACTGGTTGGGCGACATGAATCCGCGCGAAACCGGGCGTCTACTCGAGGCCATCGAGCGCGGCACCATGACCTCGGCCTCGAGCGCGGCGATGATGCGCACGATGATGCGTCGCCAGCAAGCAGGCGCGCGGCGCCTCCCGCATTTTCTCGATGTCCCGGTCGCGCACAAAACGGGCGATAGCCCCGTCATCGCGAATGATGTGGGGATGATCTACGCGCGTTCGGGAACTATCATCATCGCCTTCTTCGTAAATGAGATCG
>CAITQY010000212.1 GCA_903894655.1 uncultured Gemmatimonadota bacterium | reverse complement strand
TGCTCGGACCGGTCCTGGCCGCCGTGAAGGCGTCAGGCGGTTCGCTCCTCGAACACGCCGTCGATCCCGCCCGACTCGGTGCGCTCATCATCCTGGAAGCGCAGGGCGACATCTCCAACACGGCCGCCCGTCAGATCTTTACGCTGATGGAGCGGGAGCCGGCCGTGCCACTCGCGATTGCTACGCGCGAGGGCTTGCTCAAGGTGTCCGACGACTCCGCGCTCGTGGCGTGGATCGACGAAGTCTTCGCTGAATCACCCACCGAAGCGGCGCGCTTCATGGCCGGCGAACGCAAGCTGCAGGGCGTGCTGGTCGGCCAAGTGATGAAGAAGTCGAAGGGCGCCGCCGACCCGAAGAAGGTCAATCAGTTGTTGGCCGCTCGCGCGGAGTAAAAAGCGGCGTCGGGAGTGAAGCGGCATGCCGGAGTTCGTTCACCGGCATGCCGAACATGCGGTCGGCCTCCAAGGCTGCTCGGACATCGCCGCCTTCGCGCTTCGCTTGACGACGGACCTTCTTCGCCTCGCGCAGCGGACCGTCGCCGGACGGATCGAAACGGAAGGCGTCGCTGGTGTCCCACCGATTGAAGAGATCTACGATGTAGTCGAATGAGCGCGCCATGTAGCGTCCGACTTCGGCATCACTCAAGTCCCAGCGACTCTTCTCTGAAATAAGCTGGAAGATGCGCTGCCACGAATCGGTGTCGGTCACATACACCATGCCGCGGAAGATGCGGCGGTTGGTCGGTGTCCCGAAGAGCGTGGGACTCAGAATGCGATCCAAGTGCTGATCGGCCGCCGAGTGGTCAACCGACAGCAGTTCACGCGCGCGACGTGCCCAAGGATCGCCGAGGTGCGTCTCGATGCGGCTCTCCCAGTAGCTGTGGCCGAGCGCGGTCGTACTGGATGTCACCGCAAGCTGTCTCGGCACGAAAAAATTGTGCGCCACCACGTCGGCTGCCAGATGGGCGAGATACCCGAGGCCGAACGCGCGCAACGCCGGCGTCTCGGCCTCGTCATGAATCTCGAGTCCGACGCGCCACGAGTGACAGTGGCGTCCGACCTCCGCGTATTTCTTCGCAATACTGGTATCCGCCGCAATCGAACCGTAGAGAAAGTCAGTTGGATAAGCGGTCAGAAGCTCCGCAATCGTCTGCGGTACCAATGACAGATTCCGAAGGAGCGCATCCCCGAGAAAGACGTGGGTCCCCGGCGTCCACGCCCACGCATCGGTCGGGAAAAGAACGAGCGCAACGATGGCGGCGAGCCCCCCGGCGATCCAGACCCGATGGCGGTGGAGCACGGAGCCCTCAGCCTTGGTCGTCAACATCCACAGGGGCAGGAGCACGACGCGGCCGAGGGTGGCGCAACCCCGCCGTCAACTCGCTCGCGCCAACGCGAACGCCGCGAATGGCCGACGCGGCCGAGAGGGCCGTATCCTCCAACTCGTCCTGGAGCACATCCAGCACCGCATTCACATCATCCACGCGCCGCGCCGTCCGGTCCGCGACAGCGAGTAACTGTTCGCTCAACGCTTCGGCGGCATCAGTCACCCGCACCACATCCGTCCGGAGCATCGCCACCACTTCGCGGGCATCGCCCACGATGGCGGTCGCGTTCACCAATAACGGCTTGGTCTCCGTCGCCAGGCGATCAACCGTCTCGTTGAACTTGCGCACACCCGCGCGCAGCGAGAGGATCAGCAAGACGGTCGCGATCAGCACGGCGATACCGAGAATCAGCACGACGATCTGGAGCACGCCGCTCGTCCACTCCAGCATCCCACGCTCGGGGATAGTGCGGGCGATGATGGTATCCGGGAATGCGGCGGCCTGCAGAAGCCGCGCAGGCAACGCACTGACAATGGTCATAGTCATGATCTAAGGGTTTCTGTCAGGGTCGGGAAGGGGGGTGTGCGTGACGCTTTCGCCGATGCTATCCTTCCGATCGCCCGACCGTTCCGCTCAATCGCCGCGTCCAACCCCGAGTACATGTCCGCCGTCCAGTTCGTTGTCGAAGGGGGTCAGCGTCTCAGCGGCTCGATCCGTCCAGCCGGCAATAAAAATGCCGCGTTGCCGATCGTTGCTGCGACGCTCCTGACCGAGCATCCGGTACAGCTGCATAACGTGCCTCGGATCCGGGATATCGAGACGCTCGTGGAACTCGTGCGCACCACGGGCGCGGAGTGCGACTGGAACGGCCCGAACTCGCTGCGCGTGCACGCCAAGTCGGTGCAAGCGGCCGACCTCGACCCAACCATGTGTGCGCGTATTCGCGCCTCGATCCTGCTCGCCGCGCCGCTCCTCGCGCGTTGTGGCACCGTGACG
Source organism: uncultured Gemmatimonadota bacterium (assembly GCA_903894655.1). Taxonomy (GTDB): domain Bacteria; phylum Gemmatimonadota; class Gemmatimonadetes; order Gemmatimonadales; family Gemmatimonadaceae; genus Gemmatimonas. Next base: position 961 of record CAITQY010000212.1, on the reverse strand, counting down.
TTGTCGCCGCCCGGCGGCGATGTCATCGGCCGACGTCGGCTCGATACGCATTTTCACGTGCTGCAGGCGCTCGGTGCCGAGTACGAACTGGGGGAGCGGTTCCGCTTTACCGCGAAGGCCCTGATCGGCGCCGACGTCTTCCTCGACGAACCCAGCGTCACGGCCACCGAGAACGCCTTGATGGCGGCTGTCGCGGCCAAGGGACGCACGATCCTCCGCAACGCGGCGAGCGAGCCGCACGTGCAAGATCTGGCGCGTTTCCTCGTGGCCCTCGGCGCGCGCATCGACGGCATCGGATCGAACGTCTACACCATCGAAGGCGGGATGCCGCTGGGCAGTGCGACGCATGAGATCGGTCCCGATCACATTGAAGTTGGTTCGTTCATCGGTCTCGCGGCGGTTACCCGCTCCGAGCTTCGGATCGAACGCGCCGGCGTCGAGCACCTGCGGAGCACACTCATGGGCTTCGAGCGCCTCGGCATCTCGTGCCGCATCGACGGCGACGACCTGATCGTACCCGCGGAGCAGTCCCGCGTCATTCAAAGCGACCTCGGCGGCCATGTGCCGAAGCTGGAGGATCAGCCGTGGCCCGCGTTCCCCGCCGACGTCATGTCCATCGCCATCGTCACCGCGACCCAATGCGAAGGCATGATCCTCATGCACGAAAAGATGTTCGAGTCCCGTCTGTACTTCACCGATAAGCTCGTGAGCATGGGCGCCCGCATCGTGCTCTGCGATCCGCACCGCGCCATTGTCTCTGGCCCCACCAAGCTGCGTGGCAGTACCGTGGAGTCGCCCGACATTCGCGCCGGGATGGCCATGTTGCTGGCGGCCCTTTGTGCCGACGGCACGAGTGTCATCAACAATGCGCAGCAGATCGAACGTGGCTACGAGCGGATCGAGGAGCGTCTCGGCGCTCTCGGCGCCCGCATCCGTCGTGTCGAGCTCAGCGCACGCTGAG
>CAITQY010000211.1 GCA_903894655.1 uncultured Gemmatimonadota bacterium | reverse complement strand
TGGCCAGATTTTTGTAGGCGCGATCGTCCCCCACCGTGAGGAGGTAATCCTGCGGCGCCCACGCGCCGCCGAACGCCGCGCTCACGCCGTGCGGAATGACCACCGCCGGCACCGACAGCAGCGCGGCCGTGGCCTGCGAGCCGGTCACCACCCGCCCCGCCCGGTGCATGGCCCGATGGATCCAGCGCTGCGCCACCGCGCGCTTCAGCCATCCAGCCTGTTGCAACGAACGGTCGAGGTGGATGAGGTCATTCACGTACACCACGCTGCGCCGTGGCATGGCCACCCACGGCACGTCCCAGTGAAACCACACCCACACCGCCTCGGGGTGGCGATGGCGTAGCCCGGCCACCCACTCCCACTGCGCGCGCAGCGAATAGCGGGCGCCCCCCGCCTCCAGCACGGTCACGGCGTCGTTGGGGAAGGCCGTGCGATAGGCCTGCACCGTTTCGCGCGCCACACGACCCAAACCAGTCAATGACCGGTCGCGCAGGTCGAATACAATCGGTCGCAGGATCCCCCCGGTGCGGATCGTGATGGTGTGGAACCGGCCGCCAACGCGTACCATTCGGTGCGCCGATAAGTTAACGCACGCCCTCGTCGCCCAACCGATTCACGCGCCACTCTGTCATCCGGACCCGTGCTGACCCGCTTCTTCCTGCTCGTGGCGCTCGCCGTCACGCCGATGGCCGCCGCCCTCGCGCAACCGCTCCAGTCGGGCGACGTCATCCGCGTGGCGATCTGGCGCGAGCCGACGCTCAACGGCGACTTCCCCATCGACGAGCGCGGCATGGTGCAGCTGCCGATGCTCGGCCTGCGTGCGGTCACCACGCAGCCGTGGACCGACGTCCGTGACGCGCTGCTGGCCGAATACCGCCGGCAGCTGCGCGCCGAACCGATCGCGCTCACCCCGCTGCGCCGGATCTACGTGCTGGGCGCCGTCGAGAAGCCGGGGGTGTACATGATGGATCCCACCTTCGAACTGCGCGGCATCGTGTCCATGGCGGGCGGGGCCACGATGGAGGGCTCCCTCGATCACGTGCGCATTTTGCGTGACGGCGCCACCGTGGCCAAGGATCTCTCGCTCACACAAACGGCGATCGACGTGGGCGTACGCTCGGGCGATCAGATTTTCGTGGACCGACGCTCCTGGGTCGACCGGAACAGCGCGCTGCTGCTGAGCTCTTTTCTCTCGTTGGCCGGCGTCGTCGCCATTCTCGTGCGACGCTGAGGCGTCACGCGCGGCGGCGTTACGAGGGCTACCGCCGCAGCCCCCGCAGCGAAACCGCCGCCCGCACGTTCGGCACGTCCACACCGGGGCGCAGATTGCGGTTGAGTTCGATCATCCCCGTGAGCGACAGCGCGACCTCGCGACGCCCCACGAACCGCATCGCCTCGCCCCCCACCGCGAATTGCACGGCCGGCCGCCGCGTGGTGTCGGTGGGCGCCACGGTGGGCAGCCAGTCCACGCGCAATTGACGCTCCACCACCAGCGACGTGCGCCCGTGCGTGTCGTACTGAGCGAACCCCGCCCGCCATGCGGCCCCGCCGTACGCCTCGGGCGAGCCAAGCAATAACCCGCGCTGTGTGTGCCCTTGGAGCACACCGCCGTGCAGATACGGCGGGAAGGGAACGCCCACCAACCCGGCGGGGAAATTCACGCCGCGCTCACCGCGATTGGACGACGGCAGTTCGCCGTTCACCAGCTCGAAGCGCAGGCTCCGCACGTGCGTGGCCGACTGCTGAATCACCCGTTGCACACCCACCATGAAGGTGCGCAGATCGTCGTTGTACTGCAGCAGCCGCCGGAATTCCAGCGAGTAATCGTCGCGGAAGTACTCGCCGTACACTTCGAACGCGGACCGGGGAAAAGCCCAGCGGAAAAACACCGACGCCACTTGGTTTTCTTCGCGCAGATTGAGCTCGCCG
>CAITQY010000210.1 GCA_903894655.1 uncultured Gemmatimonadota bacterium | reverse complement strand
TGGTGGGCGTCGGATGGCTGCACGCTGGCGCCGATCCTCCCCCGCCACAAACGCAAACGGCCTGTGAGTCGCACGGGCCGCCGGCGCCGGAAGCGACGGCTACGGATACTTCAGGGTCTTGCGAAAAAAGGCTACCACGGAAGAGTACACGGGACCGAACGTCCCCCGCAATACATGCGAGGCGGTCCGTCCCACTGACTCAATCCATCAAGCCCTTGAGCAGGTGCCGTGCGATCACCATCCGCTGGATCTCGCTGGTCCCTTCACCGATTTCACAGATCTTCGCGTCGCGCATGTAGCGTTCCACCGGATAGTCCTTGGTGTAGCCATACCCCCCATGGATCTGGATGGCCTTGATCGTCGCGCGCATGGCGAGTTCAGAGCAGAACAGCTTGGCCATGGCCGCTTCCTTGCCGAACGGCTTCCCCTGCTGGGACAGCCACGCGGCGTGGTACATCAAATGGCGCCCGGCTTCGATCTCGGTGGCCATATCGGACAGCTGGAACTGGATGCCCTGGAAGGAGGCAATCGCCGCCCCGAACTGCTTCCGCACCGAGGCGTACTTGAGCGACTCCTCAAGCGCTCCCTGGGCAATGCCGAGGGAGAGCGCCGCGATCCCGATGCGGCCGGCATCGAGCGTCTTCATGAAATTGATGAAGCCGAGCCCCTCGGTACCCAACAGATTTTCGGCCGGTACTTCGACGTTGTCGAACAGCAACTCGCGGGTGTCCGACGCACGCCATCCGAGTTTGTTCTCCTTCTTGCCCGACGTGAAGCCCTTCATGGGTTTCAACGAGTCATCATGGCCCACGCCAAGCACGCGGCATTGGGCCAGATCGCAGCTCTCCTTGTTGAGGATGAACGACGATATGCCCTTCGTGCCCTTGGACGGATCCGTCACGGCGGTCACCACGAACACTTCACCGACGCCGGCATGGGTGATGAACCGCTTGGAGCCGTTCAGCAGGTAATGCCCGTTCTTCTTCTCTGCGGTCGTGCGCGTACCACCGGCATCGCTGCCCGCGTTCTCTTCGGTGAGGCCGAATCCACCGAGCACCTTGCCGCTGGCCAGCAGCGGCACGTATTGCTCGATCTGCGCCGGCGTGCCAAAGCTCAGAATCGGGGACGTGCCGAGCGTGGTGTGCGCGCTGATCGTGATGGAGTGCGAGGCACACACTTTTGCGAGTTCTTCGATCGCGATCATGAAGCTGATCGTGTCAAAGCCGGCGCCGCCGACATCCTCGGACCAGGGGATACCGAGGAGGCCGAGCTCACCCATGGCCTTCACGTTCACCCAAGGGAAGGTGGAGTCTTCGTCGTGTTGAGACGCGACGGGGGCCACCTGCTCGCGCGCAAAGCTGCGGACCATGTCACGCACGGCGAGATGCTGCTCGTTGAAATAAAGACTATCGTCCATGGAAGACGTCGAGGTCAGAGCGGGCGGGGCCGGCCACGAACGGGCTGCTTCGTACTGGCCGATGGAAGGACTTCAGTGGTGCCCAAGCAACGATCGCAGGCAGCGCACTGGGAGCGCACTTCGGGGTCTCCGAAATAGCGCAGGACGAACGCTCTTCGGCAATAGCGGGTCTGCGCATATTGCTGCATTGCGTCGAGTCGGCGCAGGTCGGAGGCGCGTCGCCGATCAATCGCCGACCAGTCTACCGGCGGCCATTTCGCGTGACGCGCGCGGGGATCGAGCCGCACGCCGGCACCTATCCGCATCCATGTAACGAACTGCTGTGCTGCGAGCCGCTCCAAAATAGGGACGATCTCCACCTGACCGCCCAGATGGCGGGGCAGTCGAGCAAGGTCGATCGAAGCACCCTCCTCCAGCGTCCGCCCAGCCACCTTCCAAAATGCCCGCAGGACGTCGCGATCGACCGCCCGCGCGCCCGTAAGCTCGGCGGTGATGCGCTCAGGGGTCGCGAGTAGCCGAACCGACACGCGACCCGCGGTGGGGGCCTCGGTCCGGCAAGCACCCGCCGCGACCAGCACCCGCAGCGCCGCGCTCACCTTCCGGTCGCCCAGGCTCGAGGCCAACTGGCGTGCAATGGCGTCGGCGCTGTGCGGGACCACGCCGTCACTGTTCGCGTGCGCTCGAAGGCACATCCACGTCTGCTGCACCGTGGCGCGATCGGGGTGCGCCCCGTCGATAAAAAACTCGTGCGTGAATCGATCGGGAAACGCGTACAGCAAGACACAGGTGCTCTGCTTGCCGTCGCGACCCGCCCGCCCCGCCTCTTGGTAGTAGGCCTCGAGCGTGCCTGGCATGGAGTGGTGCACCACAAGCCGCACATCGGGCTTGTCAATGCCCATGCCGAAGGCGCTGGTCGCCACGATGACGCGGGCGCGTTGCTGCATGAAGGCGTCTTGCGCACGCTGGCGCAGCGCGGCATCGAGCCCCGCGTGATATGCGACCGCTCGGATTCTACCGCGCACGAGCACCGCTGTAACGCGTTCGACCGCTTTGCGTGTGGGGGCATACACAATCGCCGGCGCCTCGGTGGCGCGAAGCAGGGCGATCGCCGACGTATCCCTCTCGGACTGACTCCGGACGGGCGTTACGTGATACGTCAGGTTGGCGCGATCGAAGCCGGCCACGACGACCTCCGCATCCCGTAACGCGAGCTGTCGCACGATGTCGAGGCGAACATCCGGCGTTGCCGTCGCGGTGAGCGCGACGGTCTGCGGGGTGCCGAGCCGTTCGCGGATACTGCCGATCCGGCGATAGCTCGGCCGAAAGTCGTGTCCCCACTCGCTGATGCAGTGTGCCTCGTCCACGGCAAGCAGCGACACGCCGATATCTACGAGTTGCTGTAGCGTGCGCCCCGCCTCCAGTCGCTCTGGTGCGAGGTACAGCATCTTGAGCGCGCCCTCGCGGGCTCGCGCCATACGATCGGCCACGTCGCTCAGGCTCAACGTGCTGTTAATAAAAGCGGCCGACACGCCTTTGCGCTCCAGCGCATCGACCTGGTCTTTCATCAACGAAATAAGCGGTGAAATCACGACCGTGAGGCCATCGCGGATGAGCGCCGGCACCTGATAACAGAGCGACTTGCCGCCACCGGTCGGGAGCACGATCAGCGAGTCTCGGCCCGACAGCACGGCCTGCACCGCACGAATCTGCGGCGGACGGAAATCCGGATAACCGAAGGTGGAGAGCAACGTCGCGCGGGCGAGATCGAGGGTACCGAAACCGGCGGATGGCGGGCTGACCGTGGGCATGCCGCACGCTACCAGGCGTCCTTCGCGCGCGCGTCATCGGAACAACGCGCCTATGCTCACCGGAACGCGATCCTGCTGCGCGGCCTACTTGTCGTCGGTCGGGATGCGCTTGTTGGTCGCGTACTGCATGTAGGCGATGAACAGCCACATGAGGGAACTGAACACTTTGAACGCGCCACGCCCGATACGATCGCCTTGGAACGCAGTGAAGGCGTCGATCACGCTCAGCACCGCCAGCGCCGCCGGCAGGAGCGGCATGATCGTTCGGAACACTCGCATCATGTCAGACCGCCCTCGCAAAATGGCCACGCGTAAACGCCCCATCCAGCAGACGGCGCGTCGCCGTCAGCTCCGGCAAGACGTTGGCGGCGAGCGAGGCGAGCATATCGCGGTACGAACGCACGATCGATTGGACGGGGTCACCCGGGACATTGAAGACCATCTGATAGCCGCGGATGCCTTGCGCCCACAAGTCGGGGAGATACTCGGAGCCGTCGATCGGGCGAGAGTGCAGCAGTCGGTTCCGACACGCTGAGTCGGTCGCGACCGCAAACGTGTATCCCGCAGGATCGGTCAGCGACACGTTCGTGTGCTTTTGCACGCAGAGGTCGCGACACGTCGTGGGCTCGCGATCAAACGCCGCGGACAGCACGCAGTGCTCGATCGTCATGCCCTCGGTCCGACCGTACACCAGCACATCGAAATTGCGGCCGCGCCAGGGATCGGTCAGCTGGCCAATTTCCTCGGTGGTCAGTTCGATCGACGCGACGAGTCGCGACGCGCCAAGCTCGAAGAGCAGTTCGGCAGTGTGCTGATTGAATGCGTTTGTTGCATAGTCCGCGATAACGTCTCGCCCTCCCCCGCCGCACTCGGCCAGCAAGCCCAGATGCCCAGTCAAGAGCGGGAGCTCAAGAGCCAGCCACTTGTCGAGGCGCTTACGCTCCGCTGGCCGTACGATCGTCGGTGTACGAAGCCGCAGCGTGACGCCCGCCGCGGCAAGCTCCTCGCGCAGGGCATTGACGCGAGCCAGCGGGGGCGCCGGATGACGTAAGAACGGATCGAGCACGATCTCTGTCGCGCCGCCAGCCGCGGCTTCACGCGCAGTGTCGACGTCGCAGACGATCGCGCGCAATGCAAAGGCGGTGTCCGCGACCGCCGCGCTGATCGACGAGGCGATGCGCTCCACGACTTCGCTGATGCGTGCTTCGCGCACCGCGACATCGCTCTGACGTGCCCAGCCGAGCTGCTCGTCGAGTTGTGCAACGGCATCCTGCCGAATGCGATTCAGTTCACTCACCGGCAGAAACAGACCTTCGGCGAGCCCGGCCACATCGACCGATCCGAGTTTGAACGCTGTGCCACCGAGGCGCCCGAGCTGCTCGCGGAGCTGCGGGACATCAAGCGCCCGCTTGCTCGCCACACTGAGCGGGACCTCGCCGCGCACCGTGACCTCCATGTCGCCGGAGTTCCAGATCGTCTTGAGCGGACCGCCACTGTGTCCGAACACGCGCACGTCGATGCGCCGCGCGCCGACGCGCTCCGGCACGGCCACATTCGCGAACGATTCCTGCGCGACGCGCAACAACGTCGCATCACTCGTGCGCACGACGCGCCATCCCTCTGGCACACGCGATCGCACGGTGCTCAATCGGACACTCACCACCTGCCGATGGGTACCGTTGCGCGTCCACACGAGGCGGACACTCTGCACGGTGCCGCCCATCGTCGCCGAAGACGTAGCCTCCGGCGATTCGAAGCCGAGTCCATCGCCGACCGCCACCGCGTGCGTAGTCTCCACGATGAGCTCCGCGCCCTCGTGTCCGACCACTTTGCCGATCGGCAACCCGCGATTGTCCGGCTGTGTGCGCGTGATGTACTCACGCCCCTCACGACCACCGTACATGCCGCCCGTGTTGCCGCGGCTGAAGATCTGGACGAGTGGTTCGACCTCCTCGATCGACGGGGCGAGCCCACGTCCACCGCGCGCGAGTGCGTCGAGCCATCCACGATAGGCCTTCGTGACGGTGGCGACGTACTCCGGCTTCTTCTTACGCCCTTCGACCTTGAGGCAGCCGATCCCGAGCTCGGCGAGTTGCTCGAGATGATCGTGCGCCGCGAGATCCTTCGCCGAGATCAGATACCCGCTGTCGAGCGTAGCACCGGTCGCTT
>CAITQY010000209.1 GCA_903894655.1 uncultured Gemmatimonadota bacterium | reverse complement strand
GGGCGCTATGCCGTGCGTGCCGACGTGCGTGAAGAAGGCACCGGCACATCACTCACGCTCGATCTCGTCGTGTCGCCCGCATCGCGGGTGGACTTTCCCGGGGCAACACTCGTTAGCGGCGATTTCACCTCGGGGTACGCCGTGCCGGCGTTGCGCGCAGACGCCACCGGCTCACTGTGCGTGGCCCGCGTGTGCGAACAATTCGACGACGCACAGGCGTATCACGATCACAACTGGGGCGGATGGCGTGGCGTGACGTGGGAATGGGGATCGGCCCGCGCCGGCGACTACACGTTGCTGTACGGTCGCGTCACTCCGGAAGACTCAGCTAGCGCCACGGCCGGTGGCAACGCGCCGCTGTTCGTGTACGTCACCGACGCGCAGGGCTTCCTCGCGCTCTTCCGGCCGCGCGTGATTCGCTATGATGATGCGCGCGAAATTCGTACGGCGACCGGTATCCTCAAGGTGCCATCCACGGCCGAGCTGATGGATGTGCGCGGCACTGATACGCTGCGGCTGACGTTGACCGTCGATGATGCGGTGGCGACGGACACCCGGATTGGATTGGTGGAACGGGGAGATAGCGAGTCGGCGCGGGCCCTACGCAGGCCGTGGTTCGTGCAGATGGCCGGTGAGGCGCGGCTCGAAGGTCGCGTCCGCGGTCGTGTACTCAGCGGCCGCGGCCGCGGATTCTTCGAGACGTATCGTTAATGTGTCCGGCTCGACTCCGCTTGGGGACGCAAGGCTGGAATTATCCGGCTTGGGTGGGGCCGTTCTATCCGGAGGGGACACGTCCGGTGAACTTTCTGCGCACGTTCACGCGGGCGTTCGACGCCGTGGAGATCGACTCCACGTTTTACGCGATTCCGCCGGCGAGCACTGTGCGCGGCTGGGCTGCTCGCACACCGCCCGAGTTCACCTTCACCTGCAAGCTTCCGCAGGAGATCACGCACGAGCGGCGCTTTGTGGATGCCGTTGACGTACTGCATGCGTTTGCTGATCGGATGCGCGAGTTGGGGCCGCGGCTCGGACCGATTCTGATTCAATGCGGGCCTGACTTCTCGCCGTCGGAAATCGACGCCTTCGCCGCCTTTCTGCCGGCCCTGCCAACCGATCTCCGTTTCGCAGTGGAGTTCCGTCAGGCGTCCTGGGTGCGCAAGGGTACGCTCGCGCTGCTGAGGCGTCACGGTGTGGCCCTCGCCCTCAGCGATGGGCGATGGATTCCGCGAGAGTGGCTGCTCAAGCTGTGTGAGCAGCCGACGGCCGATTTCGCGTACCTGCGCTGGATGGGTCCCGATCGGGCCATCGTGGACTATTCGCGACTGCAGGTGGATCGGAGTGCCGAGCTTGACGCGTGGAGCCACATGATCCCGGTGCTGCAGGCCCAGGTGCGTGAGGTCTTTGGATTCGTGAACAATCACTTCGCCGGACACGGCCCGGCATCGGTGCGGATGCTACAGGAACGGCTCGGGCTGCCAACCGTGGACCCGCAGTCGATCGGGGATCAGCCATCGCTCTTCTGACGCGAATCGCCTCGGGGGATATACTTCACGCATGACTGTGCCGACTGCATCAACCGACGCTGCGCTGCGGCTCGTTCGAGGCGAATCCGCCCTGCCGCACGACGTGCTGGGCGCGCATCCGATCACCCTCGATGGTGTGGACGGGGTCGCGATCCGCGCCTTTCAACCCAACGCGGCGTCCATCGCGGTGGTGCTCGGTGAGCAGCGTTGGCCCATGACGCGTGACGAACATGGGTTGTTCGGGCTCTTCCTGAGCGATCGTACCGCCCCGATGTCATATCGCCTCGAGATCACGTTTGGCGATGGGCGCATGGTGCTACGCGATGATCCGTACCGCTTTCTTCCCACCCTCGGGGAGATGGATCTCCATCTCTTCAACGAGGGACGGCATCTTCGGCTGTGGGAGAAGCTGGGGGCGCACGTGTGCGCGATCGACGGCGTGGCCGGCACGTCGTTCGCGGTGTGGGCGCCGAACGCCACGCGCGTGTCGGTGATCGGCGTGTTCAACGACTGGGACGGACGGGCGCATCAGATGCGGCGCCTCGGCGCCAGCGGCGTGTTCGAGTTGTTCGTGCCCGGTGTGGGCGCGGAAACGCTGTACAAATTCGAAATCCGGTCGCCGAGCGGGTCGCCAAGCGGGTCGCCAAGCGGGTCGCCAAGCGGGTCGCTGCGCGTGAAGACCGATCCGTACGCGTTCAAGATGGAGCCGGGTCCGGGACACGCATCGATCGTGCAGGCGCGTGGTACGTACGAGTGGAACGACGGCGCCTGGCTGGCCCAGCGCGCCGATGCCGACCCGCTGCGCGAACCGATGCTCGTGTACGAAGTGCACCTCGGGTCGTGGATGCGTGGGGAGCACAATCGCCTGCTCACGTATCGCGAGCTCGCGCCGCGATTAGCCGAGCATGTGAAGCGCATGGGGTTCACGCACGTCGAGCTGCTGCCCGTGCTCGAACATCCGTTCGGTGGATCGTGGGGCTATCAGGTCGGCGGCTATTTCGCCCCAACGTCGCGTCATGGGACGCCCGATGATTTCCGCGCGTTCGTGGATACGATGCACGAGGCGGGCGTCGGCGTGCTGCTGGAGTGGGTGCCGGCGCATTTTCCGAACGACGATTGGGCGCTACGCCGGTTCGATGGGACGGCCTGCTACGAGCACGAGGATCCGCGACTCGGCGATCACCCCGAGTGGGGCACGCATATTTTCAATTATGCGCGCCATGAAGTGCGCAACTTTCTCCTGGCGAATGCGCTGTACTGGATCGAGGAGTTCCATATCGACGGACTGCGGGTCGATGCGGTCGCCTCCATGCTGTATCTCGACTACGGACGCGAGGCGGGTGAGTGGCTCCGCAACCGGTTCGGTGGTCGCGAAAACCTGGAAGCGGTGTCGTTCCTCAAGCAGCTGAATCATGCCGTGCATTCGCTGCACCCGGGCGTGATCACGGTGGCTGAGGAGAGCACGTCGTGGCCGAAAGTCACGCATCCCATCAGCGAGGGTGGACTCGGTTTCACGCTGAAGTGGAACATGGGATGGATGCACGACACGCTCGACTACTTCAAAGTCGATCCCTTCTTCCGCAAGGGCGCGCACGATAAGCTCACGTTCGCCATGATGTACGAGTACAGCGAACGGTTCATGAATCCGCTGTCGCACGATGAAGTGGTGCACCTCAAAAAATCGCTGCTCGAAAAGATGCCTGGGGATGTGTGGCAGCGCTTCGCCAATCTTCGTGCCATCATCGGCTACTCGATCACGCGTCCCGGCAAGTCGCTGTTCTTCATGGGCACGGAGCTTGGGTCGCATCACGAGTGGAATCACGACATCAGTCTTGAGTGGCATCTGATGGGCGACGCCCGCCGTCAGGGGTTGATGGCGTTCATGGAGTCGCTCGGCGCCCTCTACCGTCAGCATTCGTGCTTTTGGCGGCGCGACCATGAGCCATCAGGCTTTGGCTGGATCGACGTGTCCGACAAGGAACAGTCGGTGCTGTCGTACGCGCGGTACGATGGGTCGTCGCACGCGATCGTGGTGCTCAATCTCACGCCGGTGCCGCGCGAAGCGTACCGCTTGGGCGCGCCGGCGATGGGCACCTATCACGTCGTGCTCAACTCCGACGCGACCCCGTTTGGAGGCAGCGGATACGCCGTGGCGGATACAGCGGAAGCGGAGTTGGTGCCCTATCATGGCTTCCCGCAATCGGTCACCGTGTCGTTGCCGCCGCTGAGCATCGTGGTGCTGCTGCCAGCCCAGCAGCCGGAGGCGCGCGCCATACTCGATGTGTTGGCCGATCGAGCGGTTCGTGACACCGCGCGGTCTGACTCAGACAAGACGCGGACGAAGAAGGAGAAGCCGTCCAAAGCCGCGAAGGCCGCGAAGGCCGCGAAGGCTCCGCGTACGTCGAAGGGGACGCGCACACCCACGACACCCGAATCATGAGTCGTCACCGCAAGAACACGGTGCTGTTCGGCGTGCTCACGGTCTTGGCCGCCGGCGTGTGCATTCGGCTCGGGATCTGGCAGCTGGACCGGCTCACCCAGCGGCGTGCACAGAACGCGATCGTGCTCGCGCGCGGGACGATGCCCATGGTGAGCGTCTCCTTGCTGCAGGGCGTTGATACCACCGACTCGCATTGGCGTCGTGTGCACATACGCGGCGTCGCCGACTACGCCGGCGAGGTGGTGCACGCCACGCGCTCGCAGGCGGGCTCACCGGGGGTGCATCTGCTCACGCCGGTGCGACCGCTCGATGGCGCGTGGGGCGATACCGCGGTGCTGGTGCTGCGCGGCTTCGTCTATTCTCCTGATGGCCGCACGTTTGACCGTGATCAGGCGCGTGAAGAGGATACGCTCGATCTCGACGCGCTTGTACTCGCATTCCCCGCGCACACGCCGGGTACGGTGCAGATGCAGACCGCGACACGCGCGGTTCGTCTGCTCGACCGCGACACGATCGCCGCCCTCACCGGTGATCCGCTGGCGCCGTTCCTGCTCCTCGCACTGGGAGACACGGCCATGTACGACATCGCGAAGGCCGCGCGCGTGCCGCCGCCGAGCCCGTCGGAGGGACCGCACCAGTCGTACGCGATGCAGTGGTTCGGATTCGCGCTCGTGTTCCTGGTGGGCTTTGCCGCATTCGTCTGGGGCCCTGGGCGTGCGAACGGGGGAACGGTGTCGGACGACGAAACAGGCCGGGATATGGGTGGCCTCGGCAACGCACAGAACGAACAGGCCGCACGGACTCGCAGCGACTGAGCGCCAGCGACTGCACGCCAGTGACTGCACGCCAGTGACTGTACGGTCGCTGCCACGATTGCTGTGGTGGGAATGCGACAGTGTGCCGGTGGTGTGACGATCAGTGCCATCCGGACCCACGAGTGTGTGACCTCCGCACCGTTACACCACCGGCACAACTAACACGCTCACGGCCCCTGCCGCCGTTACGCCAGCCCGTACTCCAAGGCAAAACGCCTCTGTCTTCAGAGGGAAACATCACAAAG
>CAITQY010000208.1 GCA_903894655.1 uncultured Gemmatimonadota bacterium | reverse complement strand
GAATCCCTTCGGCATTCAGAGCGATGGCGTGCTCACCGAAACCGGCTCCGTGTTGGGTGGTGGATTCACCAGTAGCTCCGCCAAGTCGCGCGAGAGCTCCGATCTCGCCCCCGACTACGTGTGGAAGTCGAAAGGACAGCTCACCGACTTCGGCTATCAGGTGGAGCTTTCCATCCCGTTCAAGAGCTTGCGCTACCGCGCCGGCGACGAGCAACGCTGGCAGCTGAATGTCGCGCGCACGGTGCAGATCAGCGGGCACGAAGAGACGTGGACACCAGCCCTCCGTGGCGCGGCGAGCTTTCTCGCGCAATCGGGTGTGCTGGCCGGCTTGCGCGACTTGCGGCGCGGACTCACCGTGGACGTGATTCCCACTGTCACGTCGAGTGCGGTCGGCACGCGCAACACGACCAACGCCGCCTGGGGCTACAACGGCGGCCGCCCGGAGTTGGGGGGCAGCGTGCGATGGGGCGTCAGCAGCAACCTCACCGTCGCTGGCACGGCGAATCCCGATTTCTCCCAAGTCGAGGCCGACGCCACCCAGTTCTCCTATGATCCGCGTCAGGCGGTGTTCTTTCCCGAGCGTCGTCCGTTCTTTTTGGAAAGTCAGGAGCAGTTCACCACCCCGAACCGGCTGATCTACACGCGTCGCATCGCGCAGCCGGTGGCGGCTAGCAAGCTCACGGGCAAGTACGGCGGCTTCGATATCGGCGTGCTGTCGGCGATCGACAACCAGGACGCGTCGTTCAACCAGAATCACTCGCCGCTCTACAACATCGTGCGCCTGCAGCGCGATCTCGGCGCGCAGAGTCGCATGGGCATTGCGTACACCGACAAGATCGACGGCCAACGCTGGAACCGCGTGGTCGGCGTGGACGGCCGCCTCGTGCGTGGCGTCTACAACCTGCAGGGTCAGGTCGCGAGCAGCTTCACGAGCAGCGACAGCGGCGTGCTGAGCGCCCCATTGTTCGACGTGAGCGCATCACGCAACGGCCGTCGGTTCGTGGCGCGTTACGCCCTGAACGGCATCAGCCCCGACTTCGACGCCCAGACGGGATTCATCGCGCGGCCAGGCATTGCCAACATCTCCGCGACGCACCGATGGAATTTCTACGGAAAGCCCAAAGCCTTGGTGGAGTTGTTCAGCCCCGAGCTGTACATGCTGGGCCGCTATCAGTATGACAACTTCGTGAACGGCGATGGCTCACAGGATCGCCAGCTGCACCTGCGCGCGAACACGCGACTCAAGGGTGGCTGGCAGATCGGCACCCAGCTGCTGCTCGAGGTGTTCGGGTATGACCCGTCGTTATACACGAACTACGTGCTGCTACAACCGCGGAGCGCGGGACGCATCGACACGGTGGCGTACGCGGGCACACCCAAGATCGGCAATCGCGATTGGGTGTTCTCAATCGGCACGCCGGAGTTCCGTCGGTTCAGCTACAACGGCTTCGGCATCGTGGGCTACGACGAGAATTTTCAGGAGTGGAGCTCGGCGCGCATTTTCAGCCTCCAGAACACGCTGAACCTGCGCCCCACCGAACAGCTGCGCATCGCGGCCACCTGGAACTACGATACCTTCGACCGACGCAGCGACGGCACACGCGTCCTCACACGCAACACGCCTCGTATCCGCACCGAGTATCAGGTCACGCGGCAGTTCTTCGTGCGGGTGATCGGCGAGCGCTCGGTGGTTACGCAGGATTCGCTGCGCGACGATACGCGCACCAACGCGCCGATCTACCTGCGCAGCGCGAGTGGCGCCCTCACGCGGGCCGCAGCGTTCGAGCGCACCCGCGCCCGCATCGACGTGCTCCTGTCGTACCTGCCGTCACCAGGCACCGTGGTCTACCTCGGCTACGGCGACGCGCTGGCGGCCAATCGTCCCGCCGGACCGGAGCGGTTGCA
This sequence comes from uncultured Gemmatimonadota bacterium, assembly GCA_903894655.1. GTDB lineage: Bacteria > Gemmatimonadota > Gemmatimonadetes > Gemmatimonadales > Gemmatimonadaceae > Gemmatimonas. The sequence continues at coordinate 102 of CAITQY010000208.1, read as the reverse complement.
GCGCACGCGCGATCAGTTCTTCATGAAGCTGAGCTATCTGTTCCGGGTGCAGTAACGGGCGACGATCATGCCCGATGCACGAAGGAGCCCCGGCCGAGCGAT
>CAITQY010000207.1 GCA_903894655.1 uncultured Gemmatimonadota bacterium | reverse complement strand
ATACGGCGACTGGGCCGCCCCGCGCTCGCCCCCCTCGGCCGCCCGCGCGAGATACGCCTCGTAGGGCAGATGCGAGTACTTGCCATGCCGTCCCGCTTCGATCGCCTGGAGCTGATTCTCGAGCGCGCGCTCGGCGGCACCCTGCATGTCCACATCGAGCGAGGTGTAGACTTTGTAGCCTTCATCGTAGAGTCCCTTGCCGAAGTGCTCTTCGAGCTCCTGGCGCACCCACTCCACGAAGTAGGGGGCCACGTCGCCCGACTCGGTGCGTTCGGCGAGCTGCAGCGGATACGCCTTGGCCAACGACGCGTCGGCATCGTTGATCGCCCCTTCGCGGCGCATGAGCTCGAGCACCGTGTTGCGGCGCAGAATAGCGCGATCGGCGAAGCGGCGCGGGTTGTAGCGCTCGGGGCCCTTGAGCAATCCGGCCAGCACGGCGGCTTCGGCCACAGTCACGTCGCGCACTGGCTTGCCGAAGTAGCGCTGCGATGCGGTTTCCACGCCGTACGCGCCGTTCCCGAGGTACACCTGATTCAGGTACAGCTCGAGGATCTTGTCTTTGGTGTAGCGCTGTTCGATGGCGCGGGCCACGCGCGCTTCCTTGATCTTGCGCAGCAGCGTTTTCTCGCGGGAAATGCGATCGGAGAAGACATTGCGGGCGAGCTGCATCGTGATCGTGGAGAAGCCCTGCACGTAGCTGCCGGCCTTCACGTTGCGCGCCAGGGCGCCGAACACGCGGAAGTAGTCGATCCCCGAGTGCGAGTAGAAGCGCCGGTCTTCGGTGATGACGACCGCGTCGCGCACGTGCTTGGGAATGTCCTGCAAGCGCACGAGGGTGCGACGCTCGAGGCCGAGTTCCGTGATGAACCGGCCGTCGGCGGCGTATACCTTGGAGGTCTGGCGGGGCACATACTGCTCGAGCGAGGCGATCGATGGGCAGCGCCCATCGCGGCAGATGACGCTCCAGGCGCCAAACAGCCCGCCGGCACCGATCATGCCGCCGAAGATCCCAACCACGAGCAGCCACCCCAGCCACGGGCGCCGCGAAAGAACGGAGAAGAGAGCCATAGGTTGCCTGAAGGCTACCCGCTCGTGCGGGGGCGCGCCAAGAGCCGGACCGGCGATACCTTGTAAGAATGTCCGAGCCATCCGCCCCGATTTCCGAACTCGCCTGGCGCGAGCTGCTGTTCCAGCACACCGAGGGCCTTCCCGCCGCCTTCGCCGCGGGCCAGGTCACCGGCTACTGCGGATTCGACCCGACGGCCTCGAGCCTGCACGTGGGGAACCTCGTTCCTGTGATGGGACTCGTCCACCTGCAACGGGCGGGCCACCGCCCCATTGCCCTGGTGGGCGGCGGCACGGGCATGATCGGCGACCCCAGCGGTCGGAGCAGCGAACGCACGCTGCAGACGCTGGAACAGATCGCCGAGAACGCCGACGCGATCCGCCTGCAGCTGGCCAAGTTCCTGGACTTCGAGGGACCGAACGCGGCCAAGCTCGTGAACAACGCCGACTGGCTCGCCAAGCTGTCGCTGCTCGATTTCCTGCGCGATACCGGCAAGCACTTCTCGATCAACTACATGTTGGCGAAGGACTCCGTGAAGTCGCGGCTCGAGGGCGGGCTGTCGTTCACCGAGTTCTCGTACATGCTGCTGCAGGCGCACGATTTCCTCGAGCTGCATCAACGCGAGGGCGTAACGCTGCAGATCGGCGGTAGCGACCAGTGGGGCAACATCACGGCCGGTCTGGAGCTGATCCGTCGTACCACCAACGGCGACGCCAACGCGCTTACGTTCCCGCTGATCACGAACGCCGACGGCACGAAGTTCGGCAAGAGCACCGGCGGCGGCTCGGTGTGGCTCGATCCGGCCCGCACGTCACCGTACAAATTTTATCAGTTCTGGATCGGCGCCGATGACCGCGACGTGTCGCGGTACCTGCGCTTCTTCACGCTGCTGGATCGCGACACCATCCAAGCGCTCGATGAGTCGGTGCGAACCACGCCCGAGCAGCGTGAGGCGCAGCGCGCGCTGGCGACGGACGTAACCACGCGCGTGCATGGCGCGGAGGCGGCGCGGGTGGCGCAGGAAGTGTCGGCGCTGCTGTTCGAAAAGGCCGATCCACAGGGGTTGTCCGACGCGGCGCTCGACGCGCTGCGCCTCGAAATTCCGTTCGCGACGTACGCGGCTCCCGCCGATGGTGGACCGGCTGACGGTCCAGCGCTTTCCGAGGGGATCGACGTATACGAGTGTCTGACGGCGCTTGGCGTGGCGGCATCGCGCGGGGCCGCGAAGCGGCTGCTCGAACAGGGTGGCGTCAGCATCAACGGCACGAAGCTCTCGGCCGCCGATCGCCTGATCGGCGAAGACCGGCTCCTGCGCGGCCGGCATCTGCTGCTCAAAAAGGGCGCACGCGAGTTCGGGCTGGTACAGGTCCCGTAAGCGCGCAGCGAGCGCCCAGTTCTGGCAGGAATCCACCCTTCCGAGTACCCCATCACATGGACAAGTCGAAGCTCCCGAGTCGTCACACGACGGTAGGCCCCGAGCGTGCGCCGCACCGCTCGTTCTACTACGCGATGGGACTCGACGAAGCACAGATCGCGCAGCCGATCGTCGGTGTCGTGTCCAGCTGGAACGAGGCGGCACCGTGCAACATCTCGCTGCGCCGGCAGGCCGAGGCCGCCAAGCGCGGCGTGACGGCCGCGGGCGGTACGCCGCGGGAGTTCACCACGATCACCGTGACCGACGGCATCGCGATGGGGCACGCCGGCATGAAGTCGTCGCTGGTGAGCCGCGAAACGATCGCCGACTCGGTTGAACTCACGGTACGCGGCCACACGTACGACGCGCTGGTCGCGATCGGCGGCTGCGACAAGGCGCTGCCCGGGCTCATGATGGCGATGGTGCGGCTCGATGTGCCGTCGGTGTTCCTGTACGGCGGCTCGATCATGCCCGGTCGCTATCAGGGGCGCGACGTCACGGTGCTCGATGTGTTCGAAGGCGTGGGCAAGCACTCAGCGGGCAAGATGACGCTCGAGGAGCTCACCGCGCTCGAGAAGGTGGCCTGCCCCGGCGCCGGCTCCTGCGGTGGACAGTACACCGCCAACAGCATGGCGTACGTGTCGGAAGCGATCGGTCTCGCGCTGCCTGGTTCAGCCAGTCCGCCGGCCGTGCTCGAGTCGCGTGATATCTACGCGGAACGGGCCGGCGAAGCGGTCATGCGGTTGCTGCGCGACGGGCCGCGTCCGCGCGAGATCGTGACGCGCAAGTCGCTCGAGAACGCGGCGGCGATCGTCGCGGCCACCGGCGGCAGCACGAATGCCACGTTGCATCTGCCGGCCTTGGCGCACGAAGCCGGGATCGCGTTCGACCTGTTCGACGTGGCCGAAGTGTT
>CAITQY010000206.1 GCA_903894655.1 uncultured Gemmatimonadota bacterium | reverse complement strand
CGATCTCCAAGTGCGGCGACATCATGACGATGCCGGGGTTGTCGAAATCACCGGCGGCCGAGCGGATGAAGCTGCGCCCGGATGGGACGATCGAGGGGCTGTCGTAGGCCGCGCGCTCAGTCGGTGAGCGTGATCACGGCCGCGCCGCGCGTCGCGTTCTGAATCGCATGCTCCATCGCGGCCACACGTACGCGCGGCACCCGCACGCAAAATTCGGCCTCGACTTCGAATCGCTGCTCGAGCAGTTCGGCGTCGAACTCCGGGAAGAGCTGTTGTAGGGCCCCGATCGCGCCGTATCCCACGCGCACGGACAGATCGACACTGTCCACCCGTTCGCCCCGGGGCATGCCCACCAGAGCGTCCTGCACAGCGCCGCCGTAGGCCTTCACCAAGCCGCCGGTGCCCAATTTGGTACCACCGTAATAGCGAGTGACCACGGCGGCGATTTCGCCGATGCCACTGTGCAGCAGCACCGTGAGCATGGGCCGGCCGGCCGTGCCGTGGGGCTCCCCGTCGTCGCTCATCCCCACGCGGTCGGTGCTGCCGGGTGCGCCGACCACGTACGCCCAGCAATTGTGCGTGGCATCGGGGAACTCGGCGTTCATCGCCTTGATGAACGCCTGTGCCTCCTCACTCGACTGAACCCGCGCTACGGTGCAGATGAACCGACTGCGGTCGATCACCAGCGCCACGCGATGCTGCTGCGCCGGAACCGGATACCGTGCGGGGTCCCGCACGGGATCCTGCACGTCGTCGCTCACGCGTACGGGCTGTCTCCGCCGCCGCGCGAGGAGCCGCCCGCACCACCACCGCGACTGTTACCGCCACCACCGCTGTTGCCACCCTGGCCGCGATGCGGGCCACGACGGACACGGCCGGCCGCACCGCTCTTCGGGGCGCCACCGCTGGCGCCACCCGACCCACCGGACCCGCCCGCCGAGGGACCGCGTGAACCGGTAGACGGTCCGCGCGACTCACTCGGCTTCCGGGCCGGCGCGGCCGGACGGCCACCGCCCGACTGGGCGGCGCTACGACGCTCCACCTTGGCGGCGGCACGCGCGCGATCTTCCGCCTTCTTCTTACGGATCTCGGCGATGCGCTCGGCCAGCGGCACTTCGAGCTTGGTCTGCGGCTTCGCGCTGTAGTCGAAGTCGGGCACCGTCACGCGCGGTAGCGTTTTCTTGATGGCGCGCTCGATCTGCTTCAAATCGCCTTCTTCGTCAGGCGACACGAAGGTGAACGCTTCACCGGTGGCCTCGGCACGCGCCGTCCGGCCCACGCGGTGGATGTAGTCCTCGGCAGCCAGCGGCACGTCGAAATTCACCACGTGGCCGAGTGCTTCCACGTCGATACCACGGGCCGCGATGTCGGTGGCCACGAGCACCTGATAGGCGCCATCCTTGAACCCGGCGAGCGCCTGCGTACGCTGCGCCTGCGACCGGTTACCGTGAATGCGCTCGGCCTTGATGCCGGCGGCCACCAACTGCGCCGCCAGGCGGTTCGCGCGGTGCTTCGTGCGCGTGAACACCAGCGCCTGCGGCATGTCCCCGCGCTTGAGCAGCGCGACGAGCAGACCGCTCTTGAGATCCTGCGACACCGGATACACGGCCTGCGTGATGCCGACGGCCGGCGCCGACTGACGCTGCAGGTTGAGCGTAAACGGATTGGTGAGCAGATCCTTCGTGAGCGCGGCGATCGGCGCTGGCATGGTGGCGCTGAAGAACAACGTCTGCCGCTTCTTCTGCGGCAAATGACGCAACACCTTCTTGATCTCGGGCAGGAAACCCATGTCGAGCATACGATCGGCTTCGTCGAGTACGAGATACTCGAGCTGATCGAGCTTCGCGTACGGCATGCGGAAGTGATCGAGCAGACGACCCGGCGTGGCCACGATGACATCGGCGCCGCTGCGGAACGCGTGCTCCTGCGGTCCCATACCCACACCACCGAACACCGCGGCGCCCGTGAGCGGCGTGTGCACCGTGACGTCGTTCAGGCTCTCGACGATCTGCGCGGCCAGTTCACGCGTGGGCGTGATGACGAGCGCCCGCGTGATCCCACGCGGCTTGTCCATGATGTGATGGAGGATCGGGAGCAGGAACGCATACGTCTTGCCGCTGCCCGTCATCGCGCAGGCGAGGACGTCACGCCCCTCCAGAGCCGGCGGAATCGCTTCGGCCTGGATCGGGGTGGGACGGGCAAAACCGAGCTCTTTAAGGCCCTTCTGGAGGCTCGGATGCAGTTGCAGCGACGAAAACGACGGCGTAGCGGTCACGTAGGCTTGGTCTGGGAGAACGGACAGGGACAGTGGAAACCTAACCCCCTGACCAAATGAGGCTTCTCACCCCGTGGCGGCGAT
>CAITQY010000205.1 GCA_903894655.1 uncultured Gemmatimonadota bacterium | reverse complement strand
GCGCGACGCGACATCAGCGCGGCACCGGTGGCCTCGTCGATTCTGCACGAAGGGGTGCACGCGCGTGTGCACGCGATGGGTGTGTATCGCACGCAAGCCCAACTGCCGCGCGAAGAACGCCTGTGCCGGCGGGCCGAGCTGGCGTTCGGGCAGGCGTTGCCACCGGAGCTCGGCGCACCCGTCGTGGAACGCGCGTTGGCCAGTCTGTCGCTCGACGATCGCGGGGTAGCGCCGATCGTGGATTGGCCGGAAGCGCAGCGCCGGCAGGACGCCGCCGATCGGAATGCCTCGTGACGAACGCCTCGTGACGAACGCATCGGCGTGAGCCGCATGTAGGGTAGCGCCATACGACGCGTGTTTCTCTCACTGAGCCGCCGTCGCGCGACGACATCCCCGCGCCCACGGTGATCTCGACACTTCACATAGAGAGGCACCATGACGCACCACTCCACGCGATGGACGGCGCTGCTCGCGCTCGCCCTTGGGTCACTCACCGTTTCCGCACGCGCATCGGCGCAAATTGCCGTGGTATCGCGCGCGTCGATCGACGATGCCGTGCAGGTCACCTTCGGTCAGCTGTGTGAAGACCGTTTCGTGATCCGCAACGACGGCGCCAAGCCGGTGGATCTCGAGTACGCCGTCGAGAAGGGGACCGAACACACCAAGCTCACGTTGAATGCGCGCGAGCTGGTGGAACTCGAATCGAAGGCCAAGGAACCGCTTGAATTGTGGATCGGTGGCAAACTCGTGGCCAAGGCCGTGAAGGAGAAGCGCGCCTGCAAAGACGTGCAGGGCAATGCGTCCGTACTCGTGGCACCACTTGAAGTGGCGGCGACCGTGAAAGACAACGGCAACGCGTACGGTAACGCCTACGGGCGCGGCTACCCGTACTACGACCCGTTCATGTTCGGCGGTGGGTATGGCTTCGGTTCACTGTACGGCGGCTTCGGCTACCGCCCCTTCTACACCGGCTTCGTCGGCGTGCCGATCATCGTGGGCGGCGGCTCGCGTGGTGGCGGTGGGCGGCGGCGGTAACGGGCACCCGCCCCAGAGGGAACTTCCCGCACCGATTCCGGCTATGTTTTGCATCCTGTGGCCGGAATCGGTACGGATTTTCTTTTCAGGAGACGTCTGATGATTCGCGCGCTCGTTGCTGTCGTCGTGTTCGCCACGCTGTCCTTCGCCTCCACCGCGCGTGCCGCCACGCTGCAAACCGCCGTCTTCGCCGGTGGCTGCTTCTGGGGCGTCGAAGCCGTGTTCGAACATATGAAGGGCGTGAAGTCGGTCGTTTCTGGCTACGCCGGCGGCACCGTGGTGAACCCCGACTACGAGACCGTGAGCAACGGACGGACCGGACACGCCGAAGTCGTGAAGGTCACCTTCGACCCGGCCGTGGTGTCGTACGAAACCCTGCTGGCCGTGTTCTTCACCGTGGCCCACAACCCCACGGAGCTCAACCGTCAGGGGCCCGACGTGGGCACCCAGTACCGTTCGGCGATCTTTTTCACGAACGCCGAGCAGCAGAAAAGCGCGACGACCGTGATCGCGCAGCTCACCCAGGCCAAGGTATTCCCGCGGCCGATCGTGACGCAGGTGACGTCGCTGTCCAAGTTCTACGATGCCGAGACCTATCATCAGAACTACCTGTACAGCCACACCGATCAGCCGTACATCGTCTACAACGACCTCCCCAAGATCGACGCGCTCAAGAAGCAGTACCCGGCGCTCTGGGAGAAGACGCAGGGCAAGTAGGGCGCAGGCGCATCACGCGGGGCCCAGCACCTCGGTGAAGAACGGCTCGAGCGCAATCACGAAAGGCGCATCGGCACCCGCCGGTTGCCACTCCACGCGCTCAGCGTGAATGCTCGGGCGCTCGTCGCCAGGCATCCATCGCTCGATCAGGCGCGAGTCGAGGTCCACGATCCAATACTCGATGTTCGCCCGCTGATAGCGGCCACGCTTCACGACGCGATCGAAGCGCGCGGTACTCGGCGACAGAATTTCGACGAAGAGCAGCGGGTGCCCGCGCTCCTCGTACGTGCGCGGGCGACGACCGTCGACCAGCGGCACCACGTAGAGGTCGGGCTGCACGAGCGTGCGTGGGTCAAGCACCCAGTCGGACGGGGCGACGAAGACCGTGCCGACGCCGGCCGGCCTCACCAGTGATTCCAGCACGAAACTCAGCGCCGATACGGCCCCCTGGTGAACCAGACGCGGCGTCGGACTCACCAGCAGCTCCCCGTCCACGCACTCGTACCGATTGGACGGGTCGTCCGGTAGCGCCTGCACCTCGGCGGCAGTCCAGATGCGGGGCATGAGCGCGGGCATGGCCATAGTGTGCCGAGCAGCGGGGGGAGATGGCAAGGGGTCACGTCCCATTATGGCCGTCCGAAACGCACCGTGTGTCATCGTTTCCCCGCCGGTGGTGATGGAACAACGCACGGCCTGCTGATGGGATGCATTACCCCGGCTCGCACGGCGCACTAGACTCCCAGTTGCCGCCGCCGTACTCAACCTGCAGCCGGAATCCTGATGCGCCGCTCTTCGTCGTCCCTCGTCGTGCGTGCTGCCGTAACAGCCCTGCTCTTCACGACCGCGGTAAGCGCCGTCGCCGCGCAGTCCAGCATCGCCCCGCCCGCGCGTTTCACCGATCCCGATCGCGTAGCGAAGCTGCGCGCCGCGCTGCCGCAGGTCGACAGCGTCATGCGCGCCTTCGCGGCAAACTCACGTGTGCCGGGCATCGCGTACGGCGTGATCGTGGACGGCAAGCTGCTGCATGTGGCGGCGCTGGGATTGCGCGAGGTGCCAGCCAAGGCGGCCGTAGACACGAGCTCGGTGTTTCGCATTGCCTCCATGACCAAGAGCTTCACCGCGCTGTCCATTCTGCAACTACGCGACGGCGGCAAGCTGTCCCTCGACGACGCGGCCGAGCGCTATGTGCCGGAGTTGAAGGCGATGCGCTACGCCACCAGCGATGCGCCGCGCATCACGATCCGGCACTTGCTGTCGCACTCGGCGGGTTTCCCGGAAGACAACCCGTGGGGTGACCAACAGCTCGCGGCCACTGACGCGCAGCTGTCGGCCATGATCAAATCGGGTATTCCGTTCTCGAACGCGCCCGGCACGGCATACGAGTACTCGAACTTCGGCTTTGCGATCCTTGGTCGCATCGTGCAGAACGTGGGCGGCATGCCCTACGCTCGATATGTCCAGCAGCGGGTGCTCCGCCCCCTCGGCATGACGTCCACCACGATGGAAGCGCGCGATGTGCCGGCCAATCGCTTGGCGCACGGCTACCGCCTGCAGGACGGCGCATGGCTGGAAGAAGCGGCACTGCCCGACGGCTCATTCGGCGCGATGGGCGGCATGCTCACCAGCAGCGCTGACTTGTCACGCTGGGTCGCACTGATGCTCGACGCGTGGCCGGCGCGCGACGGCGCCGAGTCGCCGGTGCTCAAGCGCTCGTCGCTACGCGAGATGCAGCAGATCGCGCGTTTCGGTGGCGCCACCGCGGCGCGCAACACGGCCGGGGTATTGTCCCTCAATGCCGGTGGCTACGCCTACGGGCTACGCTCGGCGTCGAACTGTCTGTTCGCGCATATCGTGTCGCACTCCGGCGGCCTGCCGGGTTTCGGCTCGCAGATGCGCTGGCTCCCCGAGTACGGCGTAGGCATCGTGGCGCTCGGTAATCTCACGTACACCGGCTGGACGGGGGTGATCGATCAATCGTTCGAGATCCTGGCTCGCAGCGGCGGGCTCAAGCCGCGCGAACCGCAGCCGGCCCCGGTGCTGCTGGCCATGCAGAGCCAAGTCACGCGTCTCGTGCAGGAGTGGAAGCAGCCCCTGGCCGACAGCATCGCGGCGATGAATCTGTTTCTCGACGAGTCCGGCCCGCGTCGCGCAGCGGCGATCGAGCAGATGTCGAACGCAGTGGGCGGCAATTGCAAAGCAGTTGGTCAGCTGTGGGCCGAGAACGCGCTGCGCGGCGTGTGGCGCATGCAGTGCGCGAACGGGGCGCTCTCTGTGGGCATTACGCTGGCGCCGACGGAACCGGCTCGAGTGCAGCAGTTTACGGTGGTGCCGATGAGAGCGGATGCGGTGCTGGGACCAGCGCCGTTGTGCCGGCAGTGAACTGCCCAGTGGTCAGTGAACTGAACTCTGGCTTCAGACTTGATATAGTGGTCAGAATTCAGCAAACTTCAGTCCGCAGTGCCGAGAGTTTGACTGGCGGTGGCTTCGGATAGCGTCGGTGGTCGACGAGCATCGTTGATTCACGCGAAGAGCCGCGAAGAAAGGCAGGGGGCAGCGTCCGTATCTTCGCGCGCCGCTACAACTCGAAGACTATGAGTTGCCTCGTTCGCTCCTCTGATTGACGGAGGTGATACGGTGCGAAGTCTGAACGGCGCTCGATGGCGACTGACTTTCCCTGATCTTGCTTGGCCAATAGCTGCTGCAACCGTGATGATCGGACTTGTCGGTTCGACCGCTCGCTCGCAGACAGCCGGGCCTCGTTTTGTGAAGGAGGTCGAATTTGTTCATGAACTCGTTACCGTGACGGGTGTACGCGAGCTATCCGATCGCACCATTCTCGTCGGCGATCGTAGCGAGAAGACGGTATTTCTCGTAGCTCGCGCAGACCGGCAAGGACGTGCAATCCTCACGAGAGGGGGTGGTCCGGGCGAGGTGATGAGCCTCTCCGAAATGGTCGCCGCCTCCGCAGACTCCACGCTGATCTATGACAGCGCCCAGCAACGCGTACTTGTCCTCGCGGGATCCCGCGTGGCACGCACCTTTTTACAGATGGACGCGCCGTGGAAAAACGAGTTCGACTTTCCGATGGCGGTCGACAATGCCGGAAATTCGTACGGTCTGCGCGCCAAGGCCTCGGCGATTCGCAAGGGGCCCATCAACCCGGGGAAGTTGAGCGTCTATGCCGCCGACTCGGCGGAGATGGTGATGCTTTCGAAGGGATCGACTGCTGGCCGCGTGTTGTTCACCATTCGCGGGGCCTTCACGGCGTCAAACATGAAGGTGAAGACGATCGCGGGCATGACGTCATACTATCACCTGACGGCGTTGCTCGACCGTCCAGATCTCGCGGCCGTCTGCGCTGACGGGAGCGTGCTCCATGCCGACACGAGAGAGGGCCGCGTGTCGTGGTGGCGATCAGGCCAACGGATCGCCGCCGCGAGTCATCCGTTTGCGCGCCCGCCTGTGACGCAAGCGCTCAAACGTCTCGCCATTGTCGAATCCCAGGGCGCCAAGAACGCCGTCTTTTTCTCGCCGGAAGAGTATCCGCCTTGGCCGGCGCGCATGCCGGCCTTTGACAAGAACGGCGCCTGGTGCCTTCCCTCCAGCGACGCAATCCTCGAGGGAAACGTGGACGCCACCGGAGCGAGGCCGATGTACTTCGTCTCCAAGACCGGAACGGTTTCGCCAATACGCGGCGTTCCTCCACGAGCGAAGGTGGTTGGCGTGGGAGCCAGCGGGGTCTACTTGGCGATGGAATCCGAAGACGGCTTGGTGACGATCGCGCGCTATCAGCTTGCCGAGCGGTCGGAGGCGAGCGTTTGACTGGCGGCATGGCCGTGAGTGCACCGCAATCCCGAGCGGCGCACATCACCAAGGAAATTCTCGAAACTGAGCACTGTAGCTGCTGAACTCTGACCACTATACCCAGTCTGACGCCTGTGCCTGACCGTCTGAACTCAGACCACTGAGCTGTTCCGCCGCGCCCGCACGCGCTGCCTCCGCCACGCTTCCCACCCGTTGGCCACCAGCAGTCCTGCCAGCAGGAAGTACACCGCGCCCACGAGCTCGAACACCAGGTACGACACCACCGCTGTGATCACGCCGAACACGATCTGATCGCGCGCTTTGGGCGGCGACGTGGGTGGATCGGTCACCATGAAGAACGCGAAGAACAGCGCCGCGTGCAGGTCGGGCTCACGATACAGCTCGGCCACCTTCGCCGGATCGCCCACGAACGCGGTGACGGTGAACAGCAGAAAGTGCACACCGAGAAACGCCAGCACCGCCGGCATCTTGTTCACGCGATCGGTGATGAACACGCCGGTCACGAACAGCGCGGCGATCGCGAGGATCGGCAGCTCCGGAAGGGCGCCCCACCACGAATGCCCCGTGTCGAAGGCGAAGTAGCTCACCACCAGTGCCAGCGCGGCGGGATTGAACACGTTGGCCGAGCGTCCGCGCGCCACGTACTTGCTGAGCACTCCGATGGCAGCAGTGGCAGCGGCGACCTTCCAGGAGCCGAAGGGGCTGAGCACCATCGCCACCAGCAGGCCGGTGAGCAGCGCGCCGCTGGGGAACGACCACTCCTTGTCGCGGTAGCGCAGGATCGGCGCGTCCACCAGCATTGCGGCGATGGCCGCAGCAGCCACACCCGGCGCCACCACCGCGAAGCCGCTGTGCGCGCCCGCCAGCGGGATCAGCAACGCGAGCGCAATCACCAGCAGCCCCTTCGGTGTCTTGAAGAACTTGGAGAGCGACTTGAACGAGTTGTTCGGCATCGGCGACATGGCCGCGACTACTTCAGACATCGATCCAATCCGGCGTTGTGTGACGAACGAGCTGCGCATCCACCAGGCACGCGCGGAGTTCATGATGCTTCAGCAGCGCGAGTCCCTCGGCGCAGCCCAATACGAACGCCGCGGTGCCGAGGGCGTCGGCGACCATGGCGGTCGGGGCGATCACCGAGGTACTGATCACATCGCGCGGCGACGCACCGGTATTCGGATCGAGCACATGATGTTCACCGGCGGTATCGTCGGCGACCCGGCGCTCATAGTCGCCTGACGTGCACAGCGCGGCGTCCGTGATCGCAACGCGCGTGAGCAGCGCATGCGATTCGCGCGGATGGCGAATCCCGACCGTCCACGGCTGCTCGGCGGCGTTGTGCCCGCCGCAATACAAGTCGCCGCCAGCGTCGACCACGAAATTCGCCAGCGGCCGCAGCTCCTGCACCGCCATGTCGATGGCGAGTCCTTTGGCCACGGCGCCGAGGTCGAGTAACAGGGCGCGCTCGAGCCGGACGGAGCGCGCGGACTCGTTCAGCACTACGTCGCGGTACGACACCGGCTCCTCATCACGCACACCGGAACGCACGTCCGCACCATCGCGATAATCACGATGGAACCCGCGGGCTTCCATCCGCGCCCCCACCGTAGGGTCGAACGCCCCGTGTGTTTCTTCAGCTACCGCCACGGCAAAGCGCACCGCCTCAAACAGCATCGGCGACAGCTCCACGTCCACGCCGCGCGTGGCACACAAGCGCCGCAGTTCGCTGCCGGCATCGAACCGCGAGCACACCGACTCCACACGATCGAACCAGGCGAAGGCTCGCTCAATGGCGAGATCGCGTGTACGACGGGCGCGCGCACTGCGATCGTGCCCGACCACTTCGATCGTGACCACCGTGCCCATGCGCGCTCGCGACGATTTCGGCGCACTCACGAGCGTGGCTTCCAGCGGCAGCTCGAGCGCAGCGCGACTCACTTCGCCTGCGCGAGTGCCTGCGTCACCGCGTAGTAGAACGCGTCGGAGCTCACCGTGGCGCCCGACACATAGTCCACCTCGGCCGACTGCCGCGCCACCACCTGCGGTACCAACACGGCGATCCACGAGCACGAGTAGCGCGTAAGACACTGCGAGATCACGGCGTTCGTGATGCGTCCGTTCTGGATCTCGACCATCGCCTCGATGTCGCCATGTCGCGACGTGCCGCGACCGAGGTACACGCCGTCTTTGTACGTCGTTTTGGCGGCGGGCTTAGCGGCGGCGGTGGCGGGTGGAGCAGCCGGCGGCGCAGCGGCTGCGGGCGTCGAAACGGGCGCCGGGACCGTCTGCGCCGGAGCTGGGGCACTCGGCGCGGCCGCGGGCAGCGCTACCACCGGCGCCGTCACCGGCGCACTCACCATCGGCAGCGGTGCAGTCTCCACCGTGGCCACCGGTGATGACGCTGACGGTGTGGCACCAGCAGGCGTGGACACCGTTGCGCTGGTCGCCGGCGACTCCGCAACGGCCACGTTCGACGATGCCGGAGCCGTGGCGAGTCCTGCGGGCGTTGCCACCACACTGGAATTGCTCGGCACCGACGCGGCGGCTGACGCTTCCACCACCGCCACCGCGGGCGTCGCCGGCACCGACGACTCTCCCGATTCCCCTGCTACAGTCCGAGCGCCCACAGCCCCCGCACCCGCCCGCGATGCGCTGCGCGGACGGCGCTCGGCGCTCTCCGCCGCCATGCGATCGGCCGCCGGCTTCGTTTTCGCGAAGCCGGCCGTGTACACGATCAGCACAGCCGCTGAACCGAGAGCGACCAGGTTGTTGCCGCGAGCTTTGGACACGGAGTTGGCGGGCGCGTCGAGAGGCGAGGAAGTGAGCCGAGTATCGGTATATACGGCGCGAACGCCCGCTCTGCTGCGCCAATCGAGCTCCCGCTCGCCAAACGAGCGGCCGACCATCCCGATTACTCCAGACTATTTACCTTTTTGGGTTACGTATGCGAGCGCCCCAAGGATCAGATCATCAGGAAATGGGCACCACAATCCCATCGTCGCGAAACCGACCACATATTCCCCGAATGCGGTACCGATGGTGCTCCTTCGACGCGGCCCGGGCACAACCTTCCCCATGCATAACGACGAGACCCCACTCGCCGAGCTAGAGCGACTCCGACGAGAGAATGCGCGCCTCCGCGCGCAGTTACAGCACGTTGTCCCCTTCGAAGGGCCCGGGCAGCACCCTGTGCCGCCGAGCTCGCCCTACGCGGGAGACATGCTGACCCGATATCCCCGGGTGTCGCGCTCGCGACGCTGGATGGGCCGCGCGTTCATGGGAGGCGTGATCGTTCTTGCGCTAGTGACCGCCGCGGTGTTCGCCCGTCGGATCGCCGACTCCGACGTCGGCGACGGCATTCGTGACGGGTGGCAGGAGGGAAGATAATGGCAGACGAATCACGCCGTCCCCGTGAAGAGCAGATCGGGGAGCACGACTATGCGCGTGCGTCCCGATTCTCGTGGAAGGGCGAGGTGATCATCGGTGACAGCGACGACGCGCGCGTGATTCGTGGCACCTGGAATCTCGAGTGGCAGCCACGCGGTCTTGTGCGCGCGGCGGCTTCGGCCGCCGTGATGCCGGAAGTGGGTGACGCCGCGGCATGGACCTCTCGCGTGGCCCGCCTCATCACGCTCGGCGAACCGGGGCTGCAGCTACGCATCGGGGCGTCGGATGCCGATGGCTGGACCACGCTCGAGGTAACCGCGCCCTCGCACCCGGCGACCGTACTCGCATTTGATCGCGAAGCGATGGCGACGGTGGCCGGTGTTCCAGCCATAGCGCTCCGCGTGCTCACGTAGCGTACTCGCGTAGCGACGCGCTTCCCCCGCATACAACAACGGCACCGTCTCGCGACGGTGCCGTTGTGTGTACCGCGAGCGTACTGACCCGCTTACGCCTTCGCCAACAGCGGCACCAGCAGCAGCGCCACGATGTTGATGATCTTGATGAGCGGGTTGATGGCCGGGCCCGCGGTATCCTTGTACGGATCACCCACGGTGTCGCCGGTCACCGACGCCTTGTGGGCTTCGCTGCCCTTGCCGCCGTGGTTGCCTTCTTCGATGTACTTCTTGGCGTTGTCCCAGGCGCCGCCGCCGGTGCACATCGAGATCGCCACGAACAGGCCCGTCACGATCGTACCCATCAGCAGGCCACCCAACGCCGCGCCACCAAGCACGAGGCCAACGATGGGCGGAATCACCAGTGGCAACATTGACGGGAGAATCATCTCGCGAATGGCCGCCTTCGTGAGAAGGTCCACCGCCTTGTCGTACTGCGGCTTCTGCGTGCCCTTCATGATGCCGGGCAGTTCCTTGAACTGACGCCGCACTTCCTGCACGACCGCACCGGCCGCGCGACCCACCGCCTGCATGGCCATGGCGCCGAACAGGTACGGAATCATGCCGCCAATGAGCAGGCCGATCACGACCTTCGGATCGTCGATCGAGAAGTTGACCGGGCTGCCGAGATGCGCGCCCAGCTTGCTCGAGTAGTCGGCGAACAGCACCAGCGCGGCGAGGCCAGCCGAGCCGATCGCATAACCCTTCGTGACGGCCTTCGTCGTGTTACCAACAGCGTCCAGCGCGTCGGTGATCTTGCGAATCTCCGGACCGAGATGGCTCATCTCGGCGATGCCACCGGCGTTATCGGTGATTGGGCCGTACGCGTCGAGCGCGACGATCATGCCCGCCATCGAGAGCATCGACGTGGCCGCGATGGCGATGCCGTACAGGCCGGCGTGCTGGAAGCAGAAGTAGATCGCGGCGGCCACGACGAGCACGGGGGCGGCCGTCGACTTCATAGAGACCGCGAGACCAGCGATGACGTTCGTGCCATGGCCGGTTTCGGACGCCTTGGCGATCTGACGCACCGGAGCGTACTCGGTGGCCGTGTAGTACTCCGTGATCACGACCAGCGCGGCGGTGAGGCCAAGACCGATCATGGCACAGATGAACAGGTTGGTTCCGAGCTCACCCGGGAACATGGTGCGCGTCACGAAGAAGAACGCGATCGCCGCCAACACACCCGACACGATCAGACCGCGATACAGCGCATTCATGATCTTGCCGCCGGGCTTCACG
>CAITQY010000204.1 GCA_903894655.1 uncultured Gemmatimonadota bacterium | reverse complement strand
GCTGATGCTCGTTGGCGTGGCGCTGCTGTTCGTGGTCACGCGCTGGCTCGAGTCGTCGTATCCGTGGCTGGGGTTCGTGCGGGCGTTTGCCGAGGCGGCCATGGTGGGCGGTATCGCCGACTGGTTCGCCGTGACGGCGCTGTTCCGACATCCGCTTGGCATCCCGATTCCGCACACGGCGATTGTGGCGTCGCGGAAAGACCGTATCGGCACCGCGCTCGGCAATTTCGTGCAGCGTAATTTTCTCACGCGCGACGTGGTGGCCGGTAAGATCGCGGCGATGCAGCTCGGTGACCGTGCCGCGCAGTGGCTGGCGCGGCCGGAGAACAGTCGGCGGCTGGCGCGTCACGCGGCGCACGGACTGTCGGGCGCGGTGGGCGTGATGCGCGATGAAGATGTGCAGGAGATGGCCGATCGCGGCATCGTGTCGCGGTTGCGACGCATGCAGGCGGCCCCACTCATGGCGCGCCTGTTCGAGCTGATGACCACCGGCGGACGTCATCAGGCCCTATTGGACGACGCCCTGCGGCTGGCGGCCAAGTTCCTGTACGAGAACGAGGCGATGATCCGCGAGAAGGTGAAGGCGGAGAGCCCGTGGTGGGTGCCCGGCGCCGTGGATAGCCGCGTCGGCGACAAGATCGTGAGTGGGGTGGAGAAGACGCTCGTGGCGGTGGCGGCCGACCCCGATCACCCGCTGCGGCAGCGCTACGACGAGGCGGTGGACCGCTTCATCCTGTCGTTGCGCGAGAACCCCGAGACCATCGCGCGCTTCGAGCAGATCAAGCTCGATGTGCTGGCGCATCCCGGTGTGGCAGACTTCTCGCGCGAGGTGTGGGGCGATGTGAAGGAGAAGATTGCCAACTACGCTGAGCGGCTGGCCGATGATGCGGAGCAGGAGCCGGATCAGCTCGAACAGTGGCTGGCCGGGCTCGGGCAGAAAGTGCTCGCGGATCCGGTGCTGTCCGCCAAGGTGAATGGCGGGATCGTGGAGATCGTATCGTACTCGGTGGAGCAGGCCCGCGAGGAAGTGGCGAAGCTGATCTCGGCCACCGTGGCGGCGTGGGATGCCGACGCGACCTCCCGCAAAATCGAACTGCAGATCGGGCGCGATCTGCAGTTCATCCGGATCAACGGCACCATCGTGGGTGGACTGGTGGGGCTGATCCTGTATTCAGTCGGGCTGCTGCTGCACCGTTAAGCGTGTCGCGTCACCACGTGTCGCGTCACCACGTGTCGCGTCACCACGTGTCGGCCGCTGTCGCCGACGGGCCGTCGCTCGCGATCACCGCACTGCTGACATTCAACGGCATCGCATCGGCCGGATGCGTATCGGCATGCGGCAACAGCGCGAGATGCAGCACTTCGTCCATGGTGGCGGCGAAGGTGAAGGTCATCTTGTTGCGCACTTCCTGCGGCACGTCCCGCACGTCCTTTTCGTTGCCCTTCGGCATGATCACCTCGCGCAGCCCGGCGCGATACGCCGCCAGCACTTTCTCCTTCACGCCACCGATTTCGAGCACGCGACCGCGCAGTGTGAGTTCGCCGGTGAGGGCGAGATCACGGCGCACGGGGCGGCGCGACAGCGCGCTGGCGAGGGCGAGCGTGACCGCGATACCGGCCGATGGGCCGTCTTTTGGAATGGAGCCGGCGGGGAAGTGCAGGTGCATGTCGGACTCGCGGAACTCGCTGTCCTCGATCCCGAGCGTGGTGGCGCGCGAGCGGACGAACGAATACGCCGCGTCTACTGATTCGCGCATCACGTCGCCGAGCTGACCGGTGACGGTGAGTTTGCCGCTGCCGGGCATGCGCAGCGCTTCGATGGTCATGATATCACCACCGGTACTGGTCCAGGCGAGGCCGGTCACGGCGCCGATCTCGGGCTCCATCTCGGCGTCTTCCACGGAGAAACGCGGCGTGCCGAGGATCTCTTCGGCGCGTGCGATGCCGATCTCCCACGCGCTCATGTCGCCATCGGCCTTGGCACGGGCGCGCTTGCGCAGCAGCGACGCCAGCGAGCGCTCGAAGGTGCGCAGCCCGGCTTCACGCGAGTAGCGGCTGGTGATGAACCCCAGCGTGGGCTCGGGCACGTGAATGTCGTCGGTGGTGAGGCCGTGATCTTCGAGCAGGCGCGGCATGAGATACCGCTGCGCGATTTCGACCTTCTCTTCGATCGTGTAGCCGGCGATGCGGATCACTTCCATACGATCGCGCAACGGACCGGGTATGTCGTACAGGTTGTTCGCGGTGCAGATGAACAGCACGCTCGACAGGTCGAACGGCAGGTTCAGATAGTGATCCACGAACGTCGTGTTCTGCGATGGGTCGAGTACTTCGAGCATCGCGGCCGTGGGATCGCCGGAGTTGCCGCCGTTACTCATTTTGTCGATCTCGTCGATCATGATGACGGGATCGCGCACTTCCACGCGACGCAACGCTTGAATCAGCAGGCCGGGCATGGCGCCGACGTACGTGCGACGGTGGCCGCGGATTTCGGCTTCGTCACGCACGCCGCCCACCGAGATGCGATAAAACTCGCGTCCGATGGAGTTGGCGATCGCCTCTCCCAGGGAGGTCTTGCCCGTCCCCGGCGGTCCGACGAAGCAGAGAATGGGGCCAGTGGGATCGCCGCCGCGGAGTTTGCGCACGGCGAGGTACTCGATGATGCGCTCCTTGGCTTCATCAAGTCCGTAGTGGCGATCGCCGAGCGCGTCTTCGACCTTGGCGAGCACGATCTCCTGGTCGTCGGCGCTGCGTTTGTGCCACGGCAGCGCCAGCACCCAGTCGAGGTACGTGCGCAACACCTGCGTCTCGCTGGACGCGGGCGAGAGCAGACGCAGGCGTTCTGTTTCCCGGCGGGCCTCGCTGGCGACCTTTTCGGGCAGCTGCGCCTCGTCGATGCGGCGCAGAAGATCGACCGATTCCTTTTCATTCGGATCGGCTTCGCCCAGTTCGGATTGAATCGCGCGCAGCTGCTGCCGGAGATAGAACTCGCGCTGATGCTGCTCGATCTTGACTTCGGTCTGCTTCTTCACGTCTTCCATCACGCGGGCGCGGGCGACTTCGCGCTCGAGGCGTGAGAGAATGAACCGGATGCGATGACCGATGTCGAGCCGCTGCAGCACTTCCTCTTTATCGGAGATGCGCAGATTCATATTCGTGGCCGCGAGATCGGCGAAGCGTCCAGGATCGGACACATTCATTTTCAGGATCTGTGGCACTTCGTTTGGAATGCGGTCCACGAGTTCGGCGAGCGTTTCCGCCGCGGCCACGGTGCGCGCCACGAGCTCGTCGAGCTCCATGGCATCGGCCGGTGTTTCCTTGGCGCCTTGGATCCGCGCAATGGCGAACGGGTTGACCTGGTCGATCGCGTCGATGGTGATCCGTCGCAGCCCCTGCAGCGTGATCTGGACTGTGTCGCCCGGCAGGTTGATCCGCTCGTGCACGCGGGCGGCCACGCCGACGCGTCCGAGGAAGTTGTGGGGATCGATGGCGTCGTCCCCGTCGCCGGAGGCGACGACGAGGGCGACGACCAGGCCCGACTCCTCGTGGGCGCGGAGCAGCGCGAGGTTTTCGGGGGCACCCATCTGCACCGCGATCGTCCCCAACGGGTAGACGATCGTGGAGCGCAGCGCCATCAAGGGCAGCGTCGGGGGCAGCTCGGCGCGAAGAATTTCTTCCTTGCGCTGGCCGCGAGGCATCGGGATGCCGGGAAACCGCGGATTCGATGGTGGCACGTGACGGGCGAAGAAAGTGACAGCGTGATCCGGACACAGCCAATCTAGGATGGGCTGAAAGGCCCACCACGCGTGATTGCGAAGGAAGTTGCGTCATGGGTGGCCGGTTCCGTCACCCCCCCCCCTGACACGAAACAGTTGTACGGAGGGACGGGGTCCGTTAGCCTTTCCAGTCTATGTTTGACGAGCTCTCAGACAAACTCGGGAACGTCTTCGCGAAACTTCGCGGACGTGGCGTTCTCACCGAAGCCGACATCAAGGAAGGGCTGCGCGAGGTGCGCCGCGTCCTCCTCGAAGCCGACGTGAATTTCGCGCTCACCCGTGAGTTCCTCGAACGGGTGGAGACGAAGGCCGTCGGTGTGTTGCAGATCAAGACGATCCAGCCCGCGCAGCAGTTGGTGAAGATCGTCCACGACGAGCTCACGGCGATGCTGGGCGAGCGGCGCGAGGGGCTCAAGATGAGCACGCTGCCGCCGACGATCATCATGATGGTCGGATTGCAAGGGTCGGGTAAGACGACCACGGCCGGCAAGCTCGCCCGCAAGTTGATGCTCGAAAATAAGTCGACGCGACTTGTGGCGGCCGACGTGTACCGCCCCGCCGCCATCGACCAGCTCGAGACGCTGGGCCGTGCGCTCAACGTGCCGGTGTACGCCGATCGCGACACGAAGGACGTGGTCAAGATCGCCAAGGCCGGCATTGAGCAGGGCATGCGGGCGCGCGACCGCGTGGTCATCATCGACACCGCCGGTCGTCTGCAGATCGACGCCGACATGATGGACGAGCTGAAGGCGCTCAAGGCGGCGATCAAGCCCGACGAAATTCTGTTCGTGGCCGACGGTATGACGGGTCAGGACGCCGTGAAGATCGCCCAGGGCTTCGATGAAGCGCTGAACGTGACCGGCGTGATCCTGACCAAGCTCGATGGCGATGCGCGCGGTGGTGCGGCGTTGTCGATCTACGGCGTGCTCAAGAAGCCGATCAAGTACATCGGTGTCGGCGAGAAGCCGGATGCGCTCGAGGAGTTCCATCCGGAGCGCATGGCGGGACGTATTCTGCAGATGGGCGACATCGTGTCGCTCGTGGAGAAGGCGCAGGAAACGTTCGACGCCACCGAAGCGAAGAAGCTCGAGAAGAAGGTCCGCAAGGAAGGCATGGACCTCGAGGACTTCCTCACCGCGATGCGTCAGATGCAGAAGCTCGGACCGCTCGAGAACCTGCTGAAGCTCCTGCCGGGTGTGAACTCGAAGATGCTCAAGGACGTCAAGATGGACCCGAAGCGCATGAAGCACATCGAGGCCATCGTGTTGTCCATGACGCCACAGGAGCGCAAGAAGCCGGAGATCCTGAACGGCTCACGTCGTGCGCGCATTGCGAAAGGATGCGGCCGTCCGGTGAGCGAGGTGAACAAGCTGCTCGAGCAGTTCCGCGATATGCAGAAAATGATGAAGAAGATGGGCGGCGGCCCGGGCGGCGGCGGTGGCAAAGGGGGCGGTGGAATGCCCCGGATGCCATTCGGCGGTGGTGGCGGGATGTTCGGCGGTATGCGGTGAACGAAACGGCGAGCGTCAGCTCGCCGTTTCTGTGTCCGCCAACGCGGTATCGAGCCCCGGCCATGACGGCAGGTTGTACACCACGAGGGTGCGCAGGTAGTGGCGCCCGTCATCTCCGTGCTGGGTGAGCACGGCTGCGACACCGCGTGCCACCGCCTCGGCGTCGGCATACGGCGGCTCGAGCTCCTCGGGGATGACGCCCGCTTCGTGCTTCACGCCGGCGGTCTCGAGGAACGTGATCTGGATCTGCGGTTCGAGATCGACATAGAGCATCTGCAGCAGTTCCAGCTCATCCTGCGGCGTCTGTGCATTGAGGCGCACGAATTCGCGGGCGAGCTTGTCGACGGGCCACGACAGGAGGGTGGCGGCGCGGAACCCGCCGCCCTTGGCGGCGAGGCGCTGCGAGTACAGGGTGCGCGCGCCCTTGTGCTTGGCGAGGGCGGACGTGACGAGTGACAGGCGCCGCTCGGGCGTCAGTGCGCGGTAGGGAGTAGGTGACTTGGCCATGGTGACAACCTAGCGCACGAGGGGGCGGATTTCCGAGGCCTCCACGGTTCGGGACGTGACCGCGGTGGTTCCGGTTCTCGTGGATCGGACGTAACCTCTGGGACGCCCGCTCTCGAGCGTTTCTCCCCCCCCCCTCCCACACGGCGCGGAATGCCACCATTCGCTCATTCCCCACTGTTCCGACGGCTGGCTCGGTTGATCCTTGCCGTCTGGTGCGCTGGCACCGCCGGGTGTGCTGCCCCGCCCGCCTACGACGTCGTCATTCGCGGGGGGACCGTGTACGATGGGTCCGGCGGGGCCCCGGTGATCGCGGCCGCCGCGATCACCGGGGACTCGATCGTCGCGATTGGCGCGGTGAGCGGAACCGGTCGCCTCGAGGTGAAGGCGGACGGGCTGGCGGTCGCTCCGGGCTTCATCAACATGCTGAGCTGGGCCACGGAATCGTTGATCGAAGACGGGCGCAGTCAGAGCGACATTCGGCAGGGCGTCACGCTCGAGATCATGGGCGAGGGCGACTCCATGGGGCCGCTCTCCGATACGCTGCGTGCCGATATGCTGTCGCAGCAGGGGGACATCACGTTCCCGATCACCTGGCGCACGTTGCGCGGCTATCAGGATTCGCTGGTCAAGAAGGGGATCAGCACGAACATCGCGTCCTTCATTGGCGCGACCACGGTGCGCATCAATCACGTGGGCTGGGATGATCGCGCGCCGACGGCCACCGAGCTCGCGGCGATGCAGGCTGAGGTGCGTACCGCGATGGAAGAGGGGGCACTGGGGGTGGGCTCGAGCTTGATCTATGCGCCGGCGTTTTATGCCAAGACACCAGAGCTGATCGCGCTCATGAAGGCGGCTGCGCCCTACGGGGGCATGTACATCTCGCACATGCGCAGTGAAGGGGCGCGCCTGGAAGAAGCCGTCGAGGAGTTGATCACCATTGCGCGCGAGGCGGGTGTGCGCGCCGAGATCTATCACTTGAAGGCGGCGGGCGAGAGTAACTGGCCGAAGATGAACACGGTGCTGGCGCGCATCGAAGCGGCGCGCGCGGAAGGGCTCGCGATCACGGCCGATATTTATCCGTACACTGCCGGGGCGACGGGGCTCGACGCGGCGATGCCGCCGTGGGTGCAGGAGGGCGGGTATGCGGCGTGGGCAAAGCGCTTGCAGGATCCTGCCACGCGGAAGAAAGTCGCGCAGGAGATGCGCACCCCCACCGACCAGTGGGAAAGCTTGCTGCTGGCGGCCGGCTCGCCGGAACGCGTGGTGCTGTCGGGCTTCAAGGCCGACTCGCTGAAGCGGTACACGGGCATGACCCTGGCGGCGGTGGCCAAGCAGCGCGGCACCACGCCGGAAGAGACGGCGATGGATCTGGTGGTGAAGGACGGCACGCGCGTCGGCACGATCTACTTCATCATCGATGAAGACAACATCGTGAAGGAACTGCAGAAGCCGTGGGTGAGCATCGGCTCCGATGCGGGGTCACTGGCGTCGGAAGGCAAGTTCTTGAAGAGC
>CAITQY010000203.1 GCA_903894655.1 uncultured Gemmatimonadota bacterium | reverse complement strand
GCCGGGGGGCGGCTGGGTCACCATTCCCGGCGTTCTGGCGCTCCTGCGTCCACTGGGGCGTATCATTCATTTACAGATTTCCCCGAAGGAGGCGCTGCGACGCCTCACGCGGTCACGGAACGTTCGGCCGTTGCTCGCGCAAGCGGACCCGGCTGCGGCCATGCAGTCCTTGTGGGACCGGCGATCGGGACTTTATGCCTTGGCTGACGTGACGGTAAACGTGGAAGCTGTTGACTCACAACGACTTATTGATTCCGTGGTGGCGCTTGCCCACGACGGGACTCCGGGGATAGGTTAGGCAATGAACGATCGGTGGACACCTGTCATCGATGATTTGCGCGAACGATTCGCGGCCGACACGGATGTCGTGGAGGTCGAAGCCTATCTCTCGTCGCAAGGGTATGACCGGCGACAGATTGGTGAGATTCTTTCACTTCTTTATAGCGATACTGCACCACCCCGCGGATCGGGTGGTGCTGTGATGTCGCGCAACGGGCCGCTCCGCGTTCAGGGGCCGCACGAGCGCGGACGGTTTACCGCCGAAGCCTGGGGCTACCTGGTCATGCTGGGTGGCTCCGGAGCGGTGAATCTCAACGATTTTGAGCAGTTGGTGGAGCGCGCGCTGGTCCATATCGACGGCCGCATCAGCCTCGCGGACATCCGTGGCATCGCGGAGGACGTGGGGTTCGATGATGGGGCGATGGACGGTGAGCGCTCCCAGGTACACTGAGCTGATGCCAATCAAGAAGGGCACGACTGCGGCGGGGACGAGCCTGACCAAGCCCGCTGCGAAGAAAGCCGTCAAGAAGGTGGCCAAGAAGGCCGCCAAGAAAACGGTGAAAACGTCCACAGCGCCGGCCGCAGGGCTGGCCGCTGCGCCGTTGCCTGCGCGCAAATCGGCCGCGAAATCGGCCGCGAAATCGGCCGCAAAACCCGCCGCGAAATCAGCCTCGGCCGCCTCGAAAACCGTCGCGAAAAAGGCTGCCGCGAAGACCGCCGCGAAAAAAGCCGCCAGCACCAAGGCGCGCAGCCGCGCCCGTCTCGACGAGTCGGCCCCGGACGACGACCCCGCGCCCGCCGGTGGTACCACGCTGGTCATCGTCGAGTCGCCGGCCAAGGCCAAAACCATCGGCAAATACCTCGGCAAGGGCTTCACGGTCAAGGCGACCGTGGGTCACGTGCGCGACCTGCCCGCGAAAAAACTCGGCATCGACATCGAGCATGGCTTCGCCCCCGATTACGTCACGATCGAGGGCAAGGAAGACATCCTCACCGAACTCAAGCGGGTGGCAAAGGGCGCCCGCGAAATCTTCATCGCCACCGACCCTGACCGCGAAGGTGAGGCGATCGGGTGGCACGTCGAGCAGTACTTCACGCAGCCGCCTCGCTACGCCGTCACGGCGCCGATCCGCCGCGTGATGTTCCACGAGATCACTAAGGCGAAGGTGCAGGAGTCCATGGCGAACCCGATGGACATCGACAACAAGAAAGTCGATGCCCAGCAGGCCCGTCGTGTGCTCGATCGCCTCGTGGGTTACAAGGCCAGCCCGGTGCTCTGGAAGACGGTCAAGAAGGGGCTGTCGGCCGGTCGCGTCCAGACGGTGGCGCTGCGCATCATCGTGGAGCGCGAACGCGAGATCCGCGCGTTCACGCCGGTCGAGTACTGGAGCATTGCGGCCGACCTGCAGAAGGGCACGCAGCCGTTCACCGCAAAGTTGCATCAGATCGACGGCAGTAAGCCCGAGATCCCGACGGGTGAGGAGGCCGAGCGCATTCTTGCCGACCTCAAGGGCCGGACGCAGTTCACCGTCACCGAAGTCAAGCGTCGCGAAAAGCGCAAGAATCCGGCGGCGCCGTTCACCACGTCCACGCTGCAGCAGGAAGCCGCCAAGAAGTTGGGCTTCGGCTCTAAGCGCACCATGCGCTTGGCGCAGGATCTGTACGAAGGCATCGACGTTGGCGGTGAGGAAGGCCAGGTCGGTCTCATCACTTACATGCGAACCGACTCCTCACGCGTGTCGGAAACCGCCGCTGGTGCGGCGCGCGATTGGCTGACAGCAGAATACGGCGAGGCGTACCTCGCAGCCGGCATGCAGCTGTACCCGAGCGGCAAAGCGAACGCGCAGGACGCACACGAAGGCGTGCGTCCCACCGAGCCCACGCGCCGTCCCGATGATCGTCTGGCCAAGAAGCTCACCGCCGACCAGTTCAAGCTCTATGAACTGATCTGGAAGCGCTTCATGGCGTCGCAGATGGCGCCGGCCGTGTTCGACACCACGACTGTCGATTTCGACATCCCCACCACAGGGCGTTCGTACCTGTTCCGCGCTACCGGCTCGGTCATCAAGTTCGACGGCTTCCTCACGCTCTATCGTGAAGCGCGCGAAGAGGGCGACGGCAAGGCGCTCGAAGACGAGCAGGCGTTGCCGTACCTCGAGCTCAATGAGTCGGTGCCGGTCAAGGCGATCACGCCCACGCAGCACTTCACCGCACCACCGCCGCGCTTCTCGGAAGCCTCGCTGGTCAAAGAGCTCGAGCGCTTGGGCATTGGCCGGCCGTCCACGTACGCGTCGATCATCTCCGTGCTCGCCGAACGACGCTACGTGTTGCTCGAACAGCGCCGCTTCTTTCCCACGCCCTTGGGTGAGACGGTGGAGAAGGTCATGGTCAAGAAATTCCCCGCCATCTTCAACGTGCAGTTCACGGCGCAGATGGAAGGGGAACTCGACAAGATCGCCGACGGCGAACTGGGGTGGGTGCGCGCGCTCACCGATTTCTGGACGCCGTTCCAGGCCACGCTCAACGACAACGATCTCGACGCCCTCATCGGCGAAGCGTACGACCTGTCGGCGCTCGTCACCGAGAAGTGTCCCGATTGCGCTGGCAAGCTCGTGGCCAAGGGTGGGTTCTTCGGGCCGTTCGTGGCGTGTGAGAATCACCCGAAGGCGTGCAAGTACACGCGCCCCATCAAGGGCGAGAAGAAGCCCGCCGAGCTCACCAAGTACAAGTGTCAGGAGTGCGGCGAAGCGATGGTGGTGCGTCACGGTCGCTCCGGCGACTTCTTGGGCTGCTCCAAGTTTCCCAAGTGCCGCGGCACGCGCTCCATGCCCACCGGCGTGAAGTGCCCGAAGGACGGCGGCGAGATCGCGGAGCGTCGCAGCAAAAAGCGCGGCAAGGCGTTCTACGGCTGCGAGAACTATCCCAACTGCGATTTCGTGGTGTGGGATAAGCCCGTGGCCGAAGCATGCCCCGAGTGCGGATACGTCGGGGCCGAGGCCAAGAGCAACAAGACCCGCGGCGCCTTCCGGAAGTGTCTCAAGTGCGCGAACGAGTGGGATGTGCCGAGCCCGGACGAAGCCGAGTTGGTGGCCGAAGTGGCCTGACCGGCTCGGGTTGGATGGATCGTGGAACGGTCGCACTGGCATTTTTGCCTGATGCGACCGTTTTGCTATGGGCTTTGGGCTTTGGTGTGCGCGAGACGCCCGGCCCGACCCGTGGGATCCCCTTGGCGAAATTTTCTGCGGGGGTGGCCGTGCGCCGGTCGCTGCGCTCCGGCGCCGGCGTCACCCCCGCAGAGATTCGCCGCGGGGACCCACGGGTCGGGCCGGGCTGCGTCGGCCGGGTACCACGGCCTGCCTCAAGGCACCGAGGCCAATCGCAGCGGCACAGTGCGCGCGCTCCCTTGGCGCCGCGCCGAGCCCTGCTACTCGGCTAGTCGCATCCTCCCACTCCCGCCGCCGCCCGCGCGCGTCCGCTTCGGCCATGCGTGAGCCCCGCGCGCTGACCGCCGTCGGCTCGCGTTCGCGCGCACCACGGGCCCCATGTAGCTCGTTCGGCACGGGGACGCCCCGCCGCCGCCTCTGCGTGGGCGCCGCGATCTCACCGCCCTGCGCCAACGCCCGACCGCACGCGCAGCAAGCGGCGAAGGGGTGCTCCCCGATGCCGCACGAGCGTCCACACCGGACCAGCCCGCGAACCACGAACCAGCAACAGCGCCCCCCGTTAGACTACACACATGGCATCCAACGAAGTGCATGTGATCGGCGGCGGGCTCGCCGGAAGCGAAGCCGCTTGGCAACTCGCCGAGCGTGGGCATTCTGTCGTGGTGCATGAAATGCGCCCCGTCCGCGGCACCGCCGCGCATCGCACCGAGAAGCTCGGTGAACTCGTCTGCTCGAACACGTTCAAGAGCACCGAAACCAGCAACGCGCACGGCTTGCTGAAAGCCGAAATGCGGCAGCTCGGCTCACTCATCCTCGACTGCGCCGACCAGTCGCGCGTCCCGGGCGGATCGGCGCTCACGGTCGATCGCGAGATCTTTTCGCAGCACGTGCACGATCGCATTCACGCGCATCCGCGTATCCGCGTGTCGCGCGAGGAAGTCACGGCGCTCCCCGAGGTCGGCATCATCGCCACCGGCCCGCTCACCTCTGACGCGCTGGCTGATGCGATCCGCGCGCGGCTCGGGGTCGAGTCGCTGGCGTTCTACGATGCCATCGCGCCCGTGGTGTCACTCGAGTCGATCGACCAGAGCATCGCCTTCCGCGCCTCGCGCTGGGGCAAGGAAACGATGGACGGCGCCGGCGACGAAGGGGCGTATCTCAACTGCGCCTTCACACGTGACGAGTACGAAGCGTTTATCGATGCTCTCACCACCGCCGACCAGTTCACCGCGCACGAGTTCGACGCGGTGCCCTACTTCGAAGGGTGCATGCCCATCGAAGAAATGGCGCGCCGTGGACG
>CAITQY010000202.1 GCA_903894655.1 uncultured Gemmatimonadota bacterium | reverse complement strand
GCACACGCGTACTTTCCCCAGATGACTCCTTCCGCTAATTCCCGACCGGTCGCGCTCATCACGGGCGCCTCGCGTGGTATCGGGCACGCCGTCGCGCTCCGGCTCGCGCCCACGCACGAGCTGATTCTGGTCGCGCGCGACGCGTCGCGGTTGGCGGATGTGGCCCGCGAGTGCGAGGGACTCGGCGCATCGGTGCAGTGCATCGCGGCTGACGTGCAGAACGGGGTGATGACCGCGCAGCGGCTGACCGGGTTGCACGTGGATGTGCTGGTGAACAACGCCGGCGTGGCGGTCATGAAGCCGTTCCTCGAGATGACCGCCGAAGAATGGCATCGGCAGGTGGACGTGAACGTGAATGCGCTGTATCACGTCACACGGGCGGTGTTACCGGGGATGGTGGCGCGTGGCCACGGGCATGTGTGCATCATCGGCAGCACGGCTGGGCGCAACACGTTCGTGGGCGGCACCTGTTACGCGGGGACCAAGCACTTCGTGATGGGCTTTGCGGAGTCACTGATGCTGGAGGTGCGCGATGCCGGGGTCGGTGTCTCGGTGATCACCCCGGGTTCGGTGGACACCGACCTGTTTCCGGCCGGCACGAACCGTACGTGGATGCTCGAGCCGAAGAACGTGGCCGACGCGGTCGGATTCGCGGTCGAGGCGCCGGCGCATATGCTGGTGCATCGGCTCGAGGTACGGCCACTCTCGCCCAAGCGCCCGCGGGTCTCCTAGGGTGAGCGACGCGCGCGAATTGTTGGCGGTGCGCGAGATCGCGCACGCCTTTCTGCTGGCTGATCGTCCGAGTGATGTGCAGCAGTTCGCGCTCGATCGGGTCACGCCCATACTCGGTGCCACCTTTTCGCTGGTAATGGAGCTGGGCGACGATGGCGAATTGCTGCGGCCGGTGGCGCAGCACGAATGGCCGTCGAAGCATCGGCATTGGATCGGCGCGCTTCGCGTGCGCGTGGGGGACGGACCGAGTGGGGTGGCGGTGGCGGAACGCCGCTTGGTCGAGGTCGCCGACCTCTTTGCCGACGCGTCGCTCGGCGCGTGGCACGAGGTGGCCGAAGAGCTGGGGTTCCGCTCCATCATTGCGGCACCGATGGAAACGGCGGAGGGGCCGATCGGGGCGGTCGCCTTTTACTTCGCCGACGCCACGCACGTGCGTGACGAGCAGCGTGCGCTGGTGCGGGTGGTGGCTGATCAGTTGGCGGCGGCGACCGACAAGTCGCGCCGCACCGATGCGTTGCGTCGGGCGAATGCGGCGCTAGCTGAGGCCAACGCGCAGCTCGAGCGTCAGGCGGCGCTGTGGAACCGGGCGGAACGGGCGCGCGACCAGACCGTACATGGCGTGGTGTCGGCGTTGTTGACGCTCGCGGCTCCAGGCAACCCCGATGAGGCGGCGGGTCAATTGGCGGCCGTTCATGCGCTGGCGGTGGCGGCGCGCGACTACGACCTGGTGACGCACGACGGCTTTTCCGCCGCGACGGCCGATGTGGACCCACGGGAGCCGCTGCTATCGGCCGTCGCCACGTGGCGGGCCCGGGCCCCGATGGTGCCGATCCACGTGGACGAGCCCACGGTGCTGCTGCCGACCATCCGTGGCGACCTCCACTGGCTGTCCCGTCTCCTGGAACTCGCGGTGGGATTGGCGGTACGGTCGGCGTGTATCGAGGGCGGGACGGTGAATACCGGGGTTCGGCTGGGGCGCGGCTTCATTGCATTGCACGTGGGGTGGCGCGCCGCCTCGACGGACGCCGCGACCGCGGTGGCCGCGGATCAACCTCCCTCGGTGACTCCGCGTATACTTCAGGAGGTGCCGCGCCGTTTGGCGCACGACCCATTTGCGGGCGTGCGCGAGGCGGTGACGGCGCTCGATCAGCCGCTGGCCACCGTCTTGGCGGGGCGCCTTGGCGGCCAGATGCGCGTTGAGGAGTCGGCCGGCGATGAAGACGTCGCGGGCGGGTGGACGTTGGTGTTCCCCGTCGATGCCGATCGCTGACACGCCGTCGTGGTCCCTCCTGCTTCTCCCGTTCATTCCGGATTGCCCGTATGCACCAGCAGTCGAATCGCCAATTGCAGGAACGCGTCACCGCCCTGCCGATCGCTGAGGTCCTCGCGATGGCGACGCGCTATTTCACCCGCCGCAGTGGGGTGTATGCGACGTTCATCGAGAAACAGGGTCCCTCGCATCTCGTGATGCGAGGGCAGGGTGGAGAGGAGCTGGTGATCGCGGCGCGCCTCACGGACGCAGGCACCGCTGTGACGGGTTCGACCTACATGTTCGACCAGCAGGTCGCACGCTTTCTCGATTCGCTGCCGCCGGCCGCTCCGGTACTGGCGGCCGCCGGTGTGGCTGTCGATGTGGCTGTCGATGTGGCTCTGTTGCCGGAGCGCGTGGCATGACGGTCCGCACTACGCACTTTGTGAATTCGCTCCGCGTGCGACCGGAGATCATCCGCCTCGCGAGCGAGCAGGCCCCCGTGCTATGGACCGTGCGCGTGCAGGGGGCCGAGGTGTGGGATGCGGTGCGGGTCGAGGCGACGCCGGAGACACGCGTGCGCGATGTGAAGCAGGCCGCGATGGCGCTGCTCCTGCCGGACGTCGAGCAGATCGACAGCTTCGTGGTCAAGTTGCACGGTGCCGAAGTGACGAACGAGGCGCAGTCGCTGCAGTCGGCGGGGGCGCGTGACGCGTCGATGCTGTTCGTGACGGGCCGCCGGCGTCGGCCGGTCCGGTGAGCGAGCGGTCGCCGGAGTCGTTGCTCGCGGCCGTCCATCGGCTGCGCGCTGAGATCGCAAAGCGCATCGTGGGGCAGGATGCGGTGGTGGACGAGATCCTGATGGCGCTGGTGGCCGGTGGACATGCCCTGCTGGTGGGTGTGCCCGGCCTCGCGAAGACGCTGATGATCAAGTCGCTCTCCGATGCGATGCAACTCGAATTTCGTCGTATTCAGTTCACCCCGGACCTCGTGCCGAGCGACATCACGGGCACCGAGATTCTCGAAGAGAGCGGCGGTGGCTCACGCGCGTTCCGCTTCGTGCACGGTCCGGTGTTCGCCAACATCGTGCTGGCCGACGAGATCAATCG
>CAITQY010000201.1 GCA_903894655.1 uncultured Gemmatimonadota bacterium | reverse complement strand
CGTGGTGGCGCTCGTCGTGCAGGACCAGGGGCATGGCATCATGCCGGATGCGCTGCCACATGTCTTCGAACCGTTCTTCACCACCAAGTCCATCGGGAAGGGCACGGGGCTTGGCCTCGCCACCGTGGATGGCATCATCCGACAGGCGGGCGGTGCGATCAGCGTCGCGTCGTCGCTGGATCAGGGCGCGACCTTCACGATTCGCTTGCCGCGCGTGCTCGCCGCGCCATCGGTCGCCATCATCCCCTTGATGGCGACCGCGATCTCCGATCGCCCGCCTCGCGCCGCGGTGGCGTGAGCGTCTCCCAGACCCCGAAGGAGTCCGTTGTGATGCGTCCATCGTACGCGCTGCTGACCGTTACGTGGCTATTGGCGATGCCCCTGATGTTGTCCGCACAGCCCGGCGGCGTGAAGCCCACCATCCGTCAGAATTTCCCGACCGATCCCGCCGCGAGCGTCCCGGCGCTGAGTGCGCTCGTGTCGGCGCGCAGCAGCGAGATGGCCGACGTGGTTTCGCGTTTCGCGTCCGACCAGCAGGTATTGCAACGACGCTATGATGCCCCCGATTCACCCGCCCAGCGCACGCGCACCCGTGCGTTGTACGCCGCGTGGCGCGCGCGTCTCGGCGAGCTCGCCTTCGACAAGCTGTCGCAGGAGGGCAAGGCCGACTACGCGCTGCTGGAGAACCATCTGCGCTATCAGCTCGAGCTGATGGATCGCGAGGAGACGCAGCGCAAGGAAATGCTGCCGCTGATTCCCTTCGCCGATCGCGTGCTCGCGCTGCAGGATGCACGTCGCGACCTCACGACGATCGATGCGCAGGCGTCGGCCCGAACGCTGGCCGATGTCACCAAGATGGTGGACAGTCTGCGCGCCCTGCTGGAGCCGGCACCGACGCGCCCCGCCGGTGACAGCGCCAACGGCGCCCCGCGGGCACCGCGCGCGGCGGCGCCCAAGGTGTCACGCACCGTGGGCAATCGTGCCGCCGATCAGCTCGACCAGATCCGCAACACCGTCAGCGTGTGGTATCGCTACTACAACGGGTACGATCCGCTCTTTTCGTGGTGGGCCACCAACCCGTATCAGAAGCTCGACGAAGCCATGCGGCGCTACGCGACCACCATCCGCACGCGCGTGGTCGGGATTCAGCCGGCGCCGGTCGTCGCGACTGGCGGGGGCGGCGGGCAGGGGGGCGCCGGTGCCGCGCAGGCTCCGCGCAACGCGGCGGCCGCCAACGAGCCGATCATCGGCGATCCCATCGGCGCCGAAGGTCTCGCTGCCGATCTGCGTCACGCCATGATCCCGTACACCGCCGACGAGCTGATCGCCATCGCCGAGCAGGAGTACGCGTTCAGTCTGGCCGAAGCGAAGAAGGCAGCGCGCGAGCTGGGGCTGGGCGACGATTGGAAGGCGGCCATGGAGAAGGTGAAGAACATGTACGTCGAGCCCGGCAAGCAGCCGGATCTCATTCGCGATCTGGCGAACGAGGCCGATGCGTTCTTTGCGAAGCACGACTGGGTCACCATTCCGGCGCTGGCGCGTGAAGACTGGCGCATGGAGATGATGGCCCCCGAGCGGCAGCGCGTGTCGCCGTTCTTCCTGGGCGGCGATCTCATTCTCGTGTCGTATCCCACGGCGGACATGACCGACGAAGAGAAGCTGATGAGCATGCGCGGCAATAATCCGCACTTCTCCCGCGCCACCGTGTTTCACGAACTCAACCCGGGGCATCACCTCCAGGGGTTCATGACGGCGCGCTACAACGCGCATCGTCGCCTGTTCTCGACGCCGTTCTGGAACGAAGGGCAGTCGCTGTACTGGGAGATGTTCCTGTGGGATCATGACTTTCACGTCACGCCGGAGGATCGCCTTGGTGCGCTGGCGTGGCGGATGCACCGCAGTGCGCGCATCGTGTTCTCGCTCAGCTTCCACCTCGGCAAGATGACGCCGGAACAGGCCATCGAGTACGTGGTGGACAAGGTGCCGTTCGAGCGCGCCAACGCCGAAGGGGAAGTGCGGCGCTCGTTCAATGGCTCGTACTCGCCGATCTATCAGGCCGCGTACATGCTGGGCGGACTGCAACTGCGTGCGCTGTACAAGGAATTGGTCATGTCGAAGAAGATGTCCGACCGCGCATTCCATGACGCCGTGCTTCAGGGCGGCCCGATGCCGATCGCGATGGTGCGTGCGCGGCTGGCCAACGTGAAGCT
>CAITQY010000200.1 GCA_903894655.1 uncultured Gemmatimonadota bacterium | reverse complement strand
CGGTGCCAGCCGCGCCATCGTCCCACGCTGCGCGCACTCCGCGTTCCGCTATCGCCCGCCGCAAACGCCCAGCACCGCCAGCGCATTCCCGACCGCACGCTCGCCGGTAGGATCCGACGGTTTGTTGCGCACCCGTAGCGCGCCGGTGGCGTTGTCGCGCACGATCATGGCCGACGAGCCACCGCCATCGAGATTGATCGCGCGCTGGGCGCCAAGCGACCGCAGCAGCTCCGCCGTTTGTCGCAGCGTCATGCCCACGCTGTAGCCGGGCTGGCGTCCGTCGATCACCGCCAGCAGCAATCGCTGTGACGTGCCCACGCTTGCGATACCGGCCGCCGTGCGGGGATTCAATCCCTGGAAGCCGGCGTTGCCTTCCTTGTCGACGTCAGCACCCACCACGCTGTCGATCAGCAGCACGCCGCGCCCACCGACGGCTTCTCGCGGCCAGAATGGGGTGATGCGCCGCTGTACGGCCACGGTATCGCCCGCCGCGACGCGCGCGCGCAGGGCTGGCGGCACCACCAGCAACAGCGTGTCACCGAACACCAGCGTGTCCCCCGGCCGCGCGGCGCGCGCGACATATCGCCCGGCGGTCGAATCCTGCCGCACGGGCACGAGGGGGTCGAGACGCATGGCGCGCGTCCGCACCAGGGTGTCGAGCGCGACGCCCCAGTGCGCGTCCACCAGTCCCGCACGATTGGCGGCGGGGCGATTCCAGTTGAGCACCTCGACGGTGCCGCGCGGACTCGTGACCGAACCGCGCACGCGCACCGAATCGATGAACAGCCCACGCTGCGCGTCGTAGCCCAGCAGCACATTCGGGCCCGGTCCGGCGATCACGGTGCCGCGTTCGATGTGCGCGTTGGTGGGCACGCCGGGCGGCGCGAACAGGAAGAAATCGGCGTTGACCGCCGCGATGGCGTGCGACGACGCCGGCAGTCGTGACAGCAAGACGCTGGTGCTGTTCCGCCCCACGGCGGTGCGCTCGCCCTTCACCGCCTGCACCGTCGCGCAGGCCGACATGTTCACGTCGAGCACCCAGGCGCGCCAGGGCGCCTTCACGTTCACCAGACGGTGCAGTCGCACTGCACGGGACAACACCTCGGTGTCGATGGTGTCGGCGACCGTCGGTGACAGCTCGAACGGCACGCTCGGCGCGCGGCCCGGCACGAGGGGGCGACAGGCGGCCAACAACGGCACGGCGGCAAAGATCGGCCACACAAAAGATCGAATGCGCATGGCGGAAATATGTGGGCCGGCCGACCCGTTTGCGCTGTTATCTTTTGCCGCATGGTACGCGAGTTGACCTGGCTGGCGCGCACGCACGCGCGCCTCGAGCACTGGGCTGACGCGGGATGGTCGAACAGCGTGGTATTCGGCTGGGGACTGCTGCAGGGCTGCGTCTTCCCCGGGTTCGCCGACGTGTTCTTCCTTCCGCTGGCGCTCGCGCGTCCGGCACGCGCCTACCGGTACGCGCTGGTGGCCACGGCCGGTACGCTGATTGGCAGTATCGTGCTGTACGTCGCCGGGGCCCAGGCCTTGGGCTGGCTGGAGGGGCCGGTGTCACGGTACTTCGCCGTCACGCCGGCTGCGATCGACGTGTATCGCGAAACGCTGGCGAGGTACGGCGGGTGGGCGATCTTCGCCAGTACGATGTCGCCGTTGTCGACCAAGCTCACCAGCATCGCCTCCGGCGCGGCCGGGGTGCCGTTACTGGACTTCATCATCGCGCTCTCCGCCGGACGCCTCACACGCACGCTGGTATTCGCGTGGCTGGTGCGTCACGGTGGTGCCCAAGCCGTGGCCAAATTCACGAAGCACGCGCCGGTCGCTCCCTCCCATCCGTCTTCTCCCACGTCGTCACCACGTCCTCATGAGTGAGTTTTCCGCGCCGCCACTCGGCGCCGAGTTGCAGGGGACGCTCGCGTTTCTGCGTGCGGCCGAATCGCTGAAGTACATGACCCGCACGTCGTGGACCTCGGACGGCCGCCAGGAAACGGTGGCCGCGCACACGTGGCGGCTGTGCCTGATGGCGTTGGTGCTGGCACCACACTTTCCCGGCATCGACGTGAGCAAGCTGCTGCGCATCTGTCTCGTGCACGACCTCGGTGAGGCGATCAGCGGCGACATCTCGGCGGCGCTGCAGGCGACGATGCCCCACAAGGCGGCGCAGGAGCGGGCCGATCTCGTCCAACTGGTCGAGCCGCTGCCGGATGCCGTGCGAGCCGATCTCGTGGCGCTCTGGGACGAGTATGACGCGGCGGCCAGTCCCGAGGCGAAGCTGGCCAAGGGACTCGACAAGCTCGAAACCATTCTGCAGCACAATCAGGGCGTGATGCCGGCTGGTTTCGATTTCCTGTTCAACCTCGAATACGGCGCCGCCTACACGCGTGACCATCCGGTGCTGGTGGCGCTGCGCCACGTGATGGATGCGGAAACGCAGCAGCGTGCCGACGAACAAACGGCGCGCGAGCCCCATCATCCCGAGGGGTCGTGAGTCTCACGCATTCACCGGGCTTCGCATTTCGCACGTCGCACGACCGCGAAGGGCCGCGCTTGGGCTGGTTCACGACGCCGCATGGGGTCGTGCAAACGCCGGAGTTCATGCCGGTGGGGACGCGTGCCGCCGTGCGTGGCATCGACATGCGTGAGATGCGCGCGATGGGCACGCAGATGCTGCTCGCGAATGCGTATCACCTGTACCTCAATCCCGGCGATCAGATGGTGCGGGCGTTGGGCGGACTGCACGCCTTCTCGCGCTTCAGCGGACCGATGCTCACCGACTCCGGTGGCTATCAGGTGTTCTCGCTGGCCAAGTTCCGTCAGGTGCGCGAAGAGGGCGTGACCTTCAAGAGCATCGTGGATGGGTCGCGTCACAACTACACGCCCGAGCGTGTGATGCAGATCGAGCGCAATCTCGGCGCCGATGTGATCATGCAGCTCGACGAATTGATCGAAGGCGGTGCCGAGCATGCGGCGTCGCGTTCGGCGATGGAGCGCAGCTTGCGGTGGCTGGAGCGGTGCCGCATCGAGTTCGACCGGCTCGAGCGCGACGGGCGGGAGTCGGCCGCGTCGTTCGCCGTGCCCGACGGCGCGCCGGCGATGTACGGGGGCGATGTGGAGCTCGAACGCGTGGCGCCACCGCAGGCGCTGTTCCCGATCATCCAAGGGGGAACCAGCGACGACCTGCGCACGGCGTCGATCAACGGCATCCTGCAGTCAGGCGACTGGGCCGGCATCGCCATGGGCGGATTGTCCGTCGGTGAGGCCAAGCCGCTGATGTATGCCACCTTCGATACCTGCGCGCCGCTGCTGCCACGCGACAAGCCGCGCTATCTCATGGGCGTCGGCTTCCCGGATGACTTGATCGAGGCCGTGCGGCGTGGCATGGACTTGTTTGACTGCGTGGCGCCCACGAAGATGGGGCGGCATGGCACCGTGTTCACCGAAGACGGCAAGGTGTCGATCCGAAAGAGCAGTCATCGCACCGACCGCCGGCCACTCACCGATAGTTGCGCCTGCCCGGCCTGCACCGACTACGACCGCGCGTATCTGCGGCATCTGCACGCCAATGAGGAACCGCTGGGGCAGCGCCTGCTGGCGCTGCACAACCTGACGTTCTTGTTGCGACTCATGGAACAGATCCGGTCGGCGATGCGGGAGGAGCGGTTCGAGAGTTGGTCGACGGCGTGGCTGGAGCGGTATCGGGCGAAGGGTGCGTAACCGCGGCTTCTCAACAGCGAAGGGGCGCTAAGAATAAACGGCGCGAAGAGTGAGGAGCGCTAAGGTTACCGGCGCTAAGAATGAGGAGCGCAGACGGGCGGATCAACAGCGCGGGCGCGGGGCCTGTCGGAAATTCTGTGTATGAGTCATAACCTTGTAGGACGGAGGTGGTTATGGCTCGACGGAAAGGGGCGGCGGCGGAGCCGCTGCCCGCAGGACTGACGCCTGAGATACTCGACCAGCTGGTGGCGGGG
>CAITQY010000199.1 GCA_903894655.1 uncultured Gemmatimonadota bacterium | reverse complement strand
GTTTCCCGCGGCGGAACGGGATCGCGCCGCAACGCTCGCGCGTCGTCTCAAGACCATTCTCGAGCAACGCCTCGCACTCGACGTGCGCGCGGTATCCGGCGCCGTTGCCGGCGATACCACAGATGGTGATGTCGGCGGAGACCGCATCGGCGTCATTACCTCGGCCACTGGCGGCGAGGATCCGGTCCGGATGGTGCGGCTCGCGGCGCCCTCGTCGGGAGGGCCGGTGCGGTGGGTGTTCTCGCAGGCCACCGTCGGGCGCATTGACGAATGGTTCGACAATCTCGGCGCGCCGTGGCTGCGTGAGCGAATCCCGCGCACGCTCATGCGCGACGGTCCGTTCAACGTGTACTACTGGCAGTGGATTGGGCTGGGGTTGGCGATTCCGGTGGTGCTGTTGCTGGCTTGGGGACTCGGCGCCGTGCTGCGCAATCTGCTGGGACGCATCGCGCGACGCACCGTGAACGACTGGGACGACGTGCTGCTGGAACATCTGCGCGGACCGTTCCGGTTGTGGGCGGCGTCGTTGGCGATCGGACCGCTGCTCTCGTTGCTGCAATTGAACGCGCGGGTGGATGGCTTCTTTACGTCGCTCACGCGCGGCCTCGTGCTGCTGTCGATCTTCTGGGGGCTGCTGCGCATTATCCGGCTCGCGCAGGACCGCGTGGCCACCGCCGCGTGGGCCGCCGACGAGGGCACCCAGGCGCGCACGTTGGTGCCATTGCTGGGCAACTTCCTGCGCGTCACGTTGGCCATCGTGGCGTTGCTGGTCGCATT
Organism: uncultured Gemmatimonadota bacterium; assembly: GCA_903894655.1. Classification (GTDB taxonomy): domain Bacteria; phylum Gemmatimonadota; class Gemmatimonadetes; order Gemmatimonadales; family Gemmatimonadaceae; genus Gemmatimonas. The sequence continues at coordinate 2,493 of CAITQY010000199.1, read as the reverse complement.
GGCGCAGTTCGGGTATCCGGTCGGCACCCTGCTGGCCGGTCTCGGGATCGGCGGTATTGCCGTGGCCTTGGCGGCGCAAAAGACCGTGGAGCATCTGTTCGGCAGCGTGTCGCTCGCCGCCGACAAGGCGTTCCGCGTGGGCGACTGGGTGCGGGCCGGCGCGTCGGTGGGCGAGGTGGAGCGCATCGGGTTGCGCTCCACGAGTATCCGCACCGTCGATCGTACCGTGGTGCGTATCCCCAACGGGCGTCTGGCCGACGAGCGCATCGAAACGTTCGGCGAGCGCGATCGCATTCTGCTGCGCACCGACATCGACCTCACGTATAACACGTCGCCGGAGCAGCTCGATCGTATCTGTCGTGCGCTCGAGGCGGCGTTGCGTGCGCACCCGATGGTGTTCGCCGATATCGTGCGCGTGCACGTGGTGGGCTTCACCGACTCGGCCATCCGCATCAACGTCGTGTCGTGGTTTCTCACCACCGACTGGCAGGAATTTCTGCGGATTCGTCACGACATGCTGATCAGGTTCATGCGGATCATCAGCGACCACGGATCGAGCTTCGCCTTTCCGTCGCGCACCGTGTATCACGTGCAGCAGGACGGCGCGACGCCGGCGCCCATCATCGGCGCCAGCGCGCCGGCCGCCGATGCATAGCGTGATGCATCGTGTGATGCATCGAGTGATGCACAGTGTGATGCATAGCGCTTGGAGCGTGACATGACCGCCTGGCTCGGAGTCCCGATGCTGCTCGCGCTGGTACAAGGCGACATGATCCAGGCGCCGCCGCCGCTGGTGGCTACGGAGCTCGCCGCCACGCTGCTGCAGGGGGCGATCACCACCGGACTCGCGGCGCTGTGCGCGCATTTGTACGTGCGCTATCGGCGGCCGTGGTTTGGCTGGTTTGCGGTGGCGTGGAGCGTGTACGTGGCGCGGCTGCTCTGTATTCTGAGTTTTCTGCTCACCGGCGAACGGGTGTGGCTGTACTGGCATCAGGTCACCACCGGATGGACGGCGCTGGTGCTGCTCTGGTCGGCGATCATGTTCCTGCGACAGCCGAAGGCGCGTCCGGCGTACCTGCTGCTCGCGCTGTTCCCCGCGCTCTGGTCGTACGTCGCGATCTATCAGCTCGATCATTTTCTCTGGGCCGCGCTGCCGGCGGTGTTGTTCCTGAGCGGCGCCACGATGTGGACCGGTTGGGTGTTCTGGCGTCACCATCGCATTGCGCAGTCCACCGGCGCGCGCCTGCTCGCCATCTCGTTCTTCCTGTGGGGACTGCACCACCTCGACTATCCGTTCCTGCGGGCGCAGGGTGCGTGGACGCCGTGGGGCTACTACCTCGACATCTCGTTCGAATTGCTGGTTGGCTTCGGGCTGGTGTTGTTGGTGCTCGATGATCTTGGACGCGGCGTGCGCGCGCTGTCGGCGCTGTCGGGCGACTTGCAGCGTCGCGATCGCACCACCGATCCACTCGATGCGCTGCTGTCGCGGCCGCTCGCGTTGCCCGGCGTGCGTGGCACCGCGATGTATCTGTTCGACGCGGATGGCGCCGCCGACGCGGCCGCCGCCGATGTGCTGGACGGGGTGTTGTCGGCTTGGCGTGATGACGAACGGGCGCCCCCGGATGCCGATGGCGCCGCCTCGTCGGCCACCGCATCCGCGGCCGTTGCGCCGGGGACGCGTGGGCGATTCGTGCGCGGTGCCGGCTCCTGTGCCTCGTGGGACAACGCGCGCCCCGACCAAGCGGTCCTCGATGCGCTCACCCGCATGCGGATTTCACGGCGGCCGCAGGTGGTGGCGGCCGAAGGACGACAGCCGTTCATCGCCGCGCTGCCGGTGGGCACGGGCACACGCTTGGTTGGCGCGCTGGTGATGGCGGGCGATGTGCGCAATCCGTTCACCGCCCTCGATGACGACTTTCTGCTCACGCTCGGACAGCAAGTGGGGGCTGCGCTCGAACAGTCGGCGCTCGACCGTCAACTGGCCACGCGCACCACGGCGCTCGAGCAGCTCTCGGCGCGGATGGTACGGCAGCATGAAGACGAGCGCCGTCGGTTGTCGCGTGAGTTGCACGATGAAACGGCGCAGGTCTTCTCGGCCGTGAAAATGCAGCTCGAGGCCTTGCGCCCCTTGGTGGTCGACGGGGCCTCGCCACGTCTCGATCGCCTGCTGTCGCTGGTGGATACCGGCATCGCCAGCATTCGACAGGTCACCAGCGATCTGCGCCCCACGTTGCTCGATGATTTAGGACTGCGGCCGGCACTGCATTCGCTGGTCACCGATTTCACCGAGCGCAGCGGTATCCGCGCCACCTTCGATGCGCCGGCCGTGTTCCCGCCACTGCACCCCGACGCCGATCTGGCGCTGTTTCGGGCACTGCAGGAGGCGTTGTCGAATGTGGTACGCCACGCCCACGCCGCGCAGGTCGACGTGCTGGTGTCGGTGGACGGCGACGGGTTGGTGCTGCGTGTCCGTGACGACGGCAACGGCTTTCC
>CAITQY010000198.1 GCA_903894655.1 uncultured Gemmatimonadota bacterium | reverse complement strand
GGCACCCCCCGCTTGGTCCCACAGCCTTTGGCGACGGTTAGAGGCCGCCGCGGCGACCCTGCGGCATCGCCGCGACGTTCTCGTCGAACTTTTTCTTCTGTTCGTCGGTCAGCGCGGCCTTCAGCGCGTCGTTGCGTTCCGTGTTCATCTTCTGCATCGACTCGCGCATGGCGGCCATGTCGCCACCACCGCTGCGGGCGGCGCCCATCGCTTCCTGCTGCTTGGCGGCGGCCTGCGTCATGATCGTGTCGACCTTCGCGGACTGCGCGGTCGTGAGCGTGATGTCCTTGAACAGCTGTTCCTTCTGGCGAGCCATGCGCTCGGCCGGTGACATCTGCATGCCACCACCGCCGCCGCCACCGCCACCCTGGGCATAAGCAGGCATCGCGATCGCGAGGGCAGCCGCAGCAACGAACATGCGGATCGTGTTCTTCATGAGAAGGGGTCTCGGTGGGTCGTTCAGCACGGTCCACGGCGCGGTCGCGCCGCTGACATACCTCAAAGGTTAGACGCGGCAGCGTCCAGAAATGTTAAGAGAGAACCAGTGAATGGATGAGGCCGTCTCCAAATCGGCGCCGTTCGTCCCCAACCCTCTGGCGGAACGTCTGTGGAGGGGTACAATTGCAGAATTGTGACGCTTCCGCCCTCGATATCGCCGCTACCAGTGCCTGACTCGCAGCCGGTCCCTCCGGACGTGCGCCTCTCGCTGTACCCGCTGATGCCGGTGCCGCCGCCGGCACCGGGACCGGTCACGGTACCGATGAGTTGGCTGCTACGCACCGCGTCACCGTCGGTACAGTTTCGCGCCATGAAGGCTTTTTGGCCGAAGGCCGCCGCTGAGCCGGGCTGGGCTGGGGTTCCCTACGCCAGCCGACAGGGATGGCACCTGCTGTTGATGCAGGACGGAGACGGCCAGTGGCCTGGGGGGATGCTTACGGTACCGGCTGGGATGTCGCTCGAGGGGATCGGCACGATTCCGGCCTACCGTCGGTTGCTGGAGCTTGGCTGGGACCCGGAAAGCCCAGCGCTCAGCTCGACGAAGCGGTTGCTCTTCCGGTTGCTGGCGGAAGACGACGACCCGTCGTTTTTGGCCGAGATGATGCCCGCGGAGTGGGACGACGACCTGATCAAGCGCGGGCGACTGTTGCTGCGTGAAGCGGCCGCCGCCGCGCTGGCTCAGGCGGGCTACGAGAGTGATCCGCGACTCCGCGGCGCGGCTCGTCGGATGGTGGATCGGGTGATGCCGTTCCTCAAGTCGCCGTTGGCGCAGAAGCCGTGGATCCGCTTGGGGAACCAGCATGTGCTCCCGGCCGACGTGACGGCGCCGTCGTTTCACCTGCTGGTCATGCTGGGCTACATGCCGCATTTCCGCAGCGAGCACTATGAGTTCATGGACCGCCTCTTCCCCTATCTGACGCAGCCGTGGCCGCGCCAGCAGCCGGTGCAGCAGGTCGGGCCCCATCTCATCGAGCAGCCGCATCTGGTGCTGGGGGATCTGCTGCCGACCCGCAACGCCATGGATGCCGACATGGCCTCGTCGCTGGGCTGGCTCGAGGTGATGGCACGGATCGGCTTTTTGAAGAAGCACGATGGCTGGTGTAAGCTGCTCGACCGCCTCCTCGACGACCGCGATCGCAAGCACGTGTGGACCCCGCCGCGCTCGGTCGTGATGCCGGAACGCGTGCCCGTCTGGTCGTGGCCGCTCCTTCCGCTCTCCGATCCGACCTTCGGACAATCGGCCGACGCGGCCTTTTCGGCCGATGTCACCTTCCGGCTTGCCCTGGTCGCCCAGCTCTGCGGTCGAGAGATCGAGCTGGTCTAGTCTTCCCGATTGGCCTGACCGATTAGCTTTCCGGTCAACACATGACTGCAATCGACCCCGACACGCTGATCGACGATACCACGTTCGCCGATCTGGGCCTCGCCCAACCCTTGCTCGCCGCCCTCTCCGATGCCGGCTATGAGC
>CAITQY010000197.1 GCA_903894655.1 uncultured Gemmatimonadota bacterium | reverse complement strand
GGGGCTGACCGAGTTGCGCAGTGTGAGTCGCAACAATGAAGTGACCACCACGGCGCGCTTCGAGTGGGGCACCGACATGCGCGCCACCGTGCTGTCGGTGCGTGAACGACTCGACGCCGCGCGCAGTCAGCTACCCGAGCGCGCCGATCGCCCCACGCTGCTCACCAGCGACCCGGGTGAACGGCCCATTGCGGTGCTGGCCATTAAGCAATCAGCGTCGCAGGCGGCGAAGGATTCTCGGGCGCAAGGCGGGGGCGACCTGCGCAGCTTGGCGCGCACGGCCACTGAAGTGCACGCACGACGGCTCGAGCAAATTGAAGGGGTGTCGAGTGTGGCGGTGGTGGGCGCACCCGACGATGAAATCCGCGTGGAGCTCGACCCCGAGAAGCTGCGTGCGCTCGATCTCACGCCGGAAGACGTGGCGGCCGCGATCCGGGCCGAGAATGCCACGGGCGCCGGCGGCACCATTCGCAAAGGGCAGTTCCGCTTCTCGGTGCGGGCGCTCACGGAATTTCGCACTCCGGCCGAGATCCTCGATACACCAATCGGGAAAGTCGGAGCGGGCATCACGCTGCGCGATGTGGGCACGGTGTCGTTGGGGCTGGCCGATCCGCAAACGCTCACGCGTCTCGATGGCGCGTCGGCCATCGGCATGGTCGTATACAAAGACGCCGGTTCCAACACCGTGGCGGTGACGCGTCGGATGACCGACGCCATCGCCCAGCTGGAGAAGGAATTCCCCGGCGTGTCGATGACCGTGGTGGCGGCGCAGGCCGACTTCGTGGTGGATGCGCTTTCGAACTTGGGCCAGGAAATCGTAGCCGGCGGGCTGTTATCGCTGCTGGTGATCTTCGTGTTTTTGCGCGATTGGCGGTTGTCGCTAGCCATCGGCATCACGGTGCCGTTGTCTGTGCTGATGGCGCTGGTGGCGCTGCAGGCGCTCGATGTGTCCATCAACGTCTTGAGTTTAGGTGGCCTGGCGTTGGGCACCGGCTTGTTGGTGGATACGGCGATCGTGGTGGCCGAGTCGGTGGGGCGACGGCGTGAAGAGGGGATGTCGCTGTTGGAAGCGGCGGTGACGGGCACCGATGAAGTGGCGGCGCCGCTGTTTGCCGGCACGCTCACCACGGTGCTGGTGTTTGGCCCCATCATCTTCGTGCGCGGCCTCGCCGCGGCGTTGTTCCGCGACTTGAGCTTGAGCGTGGTGACCACCGTGGCGGCATCGCTGGTGTTGGCGCTCACGCTGATGCCGGTGATGATCGTGGGGCGGCGCAAGCTGGCGAATGCCACGCCTACGCCGGTCGTAGTGGCCCGGGAGCCGTCGGCGATTGCCCGCACCCTCGATGCGTGGGGACGCACGCTCACCGCGTGGTACGAGGGTGGCATGCGCTGGTCGCTGGCGCATCCGCGCTCGGTATTCGGCATGGCCGGCGCGCTGTTGGCGGTCACGGTGGTGCTCATCTACACGCTGCCCAAGGAGATTTTGCCGCGCGTAGATGAAGGCGTGCTGGTGGCGGCGGTGCAACTGCCCGAGGGCACCAGCATTCAGGCGACCGCCGCGCAGGTGGCGCGCGTGGAAGGCGCTGCGCGGTCACTCGGTGCCAAGGGCATTTACGCGCGGGTAGGCAAGGCCACCGACGAGGAAGTGCTGGCCGGTGCCGATCCCGGTTCGAGTGCCACCGCGCAGCTCATCGTACCGGTGCCGCCAAGTGCCGATGCCGCCGAGTTCGCGCAGCAGTTGCGGGCGAAGCTGCCGGACCTGGCCAAGGGTGCGTTGGCCATCGATTTGGCCGGGCAGTCGGAGTTCGGTTCGCTGATCGGCCGCGAAGGCCGGCTGGTGCGCGTCGAGCTGTCGGCCCCCACGTTGGTGGAATCGCAGCGCTGGGCCGACACCGTGCGGCGGGCCATGCAAACGGTGCCGTCGCTCACCGATGTGCGCGATGCCTTTGCCGCCACCCAGCCCATCGTGGAAGTGTCGCTCGAGCGCGCGCGCATGGCCGAACGCAACATCGTGCCGCAACAGGTGGCGAGTGCGTTGGCGGGCGCGTTGGGTGGGGTGAGTGCGAGTGAGCTACGCGAAACCGACCGTCGCACGCCGATCATGGTGCGCTACGCCGGACTGCGCAATGAAGAGCTGGAGACCGCGCTCAAAACGCCGTTGCGCGGGGTGCCATTGGCGCAGCTGGTGCAGGTGCGCGAAACGCGGGCGCCGTTGGAAGTGGTGCGCGTGGGGCAGCGCCCGGTCACGATCATTGAAGGGCTGGTGGAAAGCGGTGGCACGGCCAAAGCCACCACCGACGTGCAGTCGCGCATGGCGGCCCTCACGCTGCCGGCTGGGGTGTCGTGGCAGGTGGGTGGCGCCGACGCCGAGCGTGCGCGTACCAGCAACGAACTCACGCTGGTGGCGGTGTTGGCGGCGCTGCTCATGTTTTTGGTGTTGGCCGGCGAGTTCGCCAGCTTCACGATTCCACTGGTGGTCATGCTCACCGTGCCACTGGCCGGTGCCGGTGCGGTGATCTTTTTGTGGCTTACCGGGCAGTCGCTCAACGCCGTGAGTTTGATCGGCATCGTGGTGATGATCGGCATGGCCGACAACGAAGCGGTGGTGAAGCTCGATGCCATTCGCAAGTTCCGCGAAGCCGGGCACAGTATCGATGACGCGATCATTCGCGGCGGTGAGCAGCGTCTGCGTGCCATTGCGATGACGTCGATTACCACGGTGACGGGTGTGTTGCCGCTGGTGTTCGGGTGGGGCAGTGGTGGCGCGCTGTATCAGCCACTGGCGGCCGGTATCATTGGCGGCAGCATCAGCGCGCTCTTGGTCACGTTCTTTCTGCTGCCCACGGCCTACGCGGTGCTGGAGCGGCGCACCGAACGCCGCGCTGCTGGTCGCGCTATCCGTAGTACGGAGCCAGTGGCGTGATTCGCTTCGCGACGCACCGCCCGGCGGTGGTGTGGGCGATGTGCGTGGCGTTGCTGTTGGCCGGCGCTATCTCCTTCACGCGACTGCCGCTGGCCACGCGCACCACCGTGGAGCTCCCTCGGCTCTCCGTGTTTGCCAGCTGGCCGGGCGCGTCGCCGGAAGTGATCGAAACGTATCTCACGAGCCCCGTCGAAGCCGCCATTCAAGGGGTGCGCGGCGTGCGGCGAGTGTCCAGCAATTCGAACGACGACTACGCCATGCTCACGGTGGAGCTCGAGGAGCGCGCCGATGTGCAGATGGCGCGCCTCGCCATTCTCGAGCGACTCGAACTGCTGCGTGCCGACTTGCCGCCGGGGGCGAGCGCGCCCACCGTGGCCAACTACGTGCCGGAAGGACTCGAAGAAGCGCCGCTGATGTCGCTGTCGGTGTTCGGGCCGTACACGTCGGGTACGTTGCAGAAGCTGCTCGAAGAACGGGTGAGTCCGCGTTTGGGCAGTATTCCCGGGGTGGCTGGTGTGCAGGTGCGCGGCGGCACCGACATGGGGGTGTCGGTGTCGTACGATCCGGTGCAGCTGCGACGCATCGGCATCTCACCGCAGCGCCTGTCGGAAGCAATCGCCGGCGCGCGGATGGTGCAGGCGCTCGGCGCACTCGATCGCGGCAGCGATCCGGCGCATGCCACGACCCAGAACGTGGTGCTGCGTGACCAACCCGAGGCACTCGAAGACTTACAGGCGTTGCCGGTGCGTGGCCCCGGTACCCGCGTGTTTCGCTTGGGCGAACTGGCCACGGTACGCGCCGAAGAAGATGCCCGCGGCCGCTTCTTCCGCATTGATGGGGCGCCGGCGGTCGCCGTCGAGATCTCTCGACATCCTGGCGCCGACGCCATCAAAACGGCAGCCGCGTTGCGTGCCGCGATCAAAGAGCTCGAGCCCAACATGCCGCCGGCGGTCCGGCTGCGCGTCAACAACGACGAAAGTGAAGACCTAAAAGAGGAGCTCGACGATCTCGCCCGTCGCAGCACGATCGCCTTCGGATGTGTGCTGCTGGTGCTCGCCTTCACCTTGCGCCGCTGGCGTGCGGTGGCGGTGGTGATGGGCACCACGGCCGTGGCCATCGCCGCCACCGCGCTGTCGCTCTACCTGTTCAATATTCCCGCGAATCTGCTCACGCTGGCCGGACTCGGCATGGGCGTCGGCATTCTCGTGCAGAACGGACTCGTGGTGGTCGAGCGGCTCGGCACCGAGCCCGATACGCCCGACGGCCGCGCGCGTGCCACGCAGCGCATCATGCCGGCGATTATCGGCAGCACGCTCACGACGGCGGTGGTGCTCTTTCCCTTCTTGTATTTGCAAGGCGACACCAGGGCGGCGTTCGTGCCTTTCGCGGCGGCGTTCGTGTTCGCGTTGGGGTGGAGTGTGTTCACGGCCCTGCTGGTGGTGCCGGCGCTGGGGAAAGGCGTCGCGGCACAGAACGCGGCGTGGCCCCGATTGCGACGGGTCTACGCGCGCGTGCTCATGCGACTGCTTCGTTGGCGCGCCGCCACGCTGATCGCGGCGGTGGCCGTGCTGGCGGTGCTCACGTGGGGTTTCATTGCAAAGGTACCCCGCTCGTCGTTCGGTGGCTTCGGCGAACGCCGTACGTCGCTCAGTGTTGGCTTGTCGTTCCCGCGCGGCTCCGATCCCGGCACGCTCGATCGCGGCATGGCGGAATTCGAGCGGCTGGTGGTGGGGCGCCCTGAGATCGAACAGGTGCGGGCGGCGGCACGCAGCGGAACGTCGGCGCAGATGTCGGTGCTGTTCACGCGCGCCGGCGGCCTCACCGCCGTACCACTCGAGCTGCAGGAGTTGCTTACCCAGCGCGCCGTATTGATCGGTGGCGCCAGTGTGAGCGTGGTGGGCGATGGCCCCGGTTTCTCGAGCGGTGGCGGCGGCTCGAGCTTCGCCACGTTCCGCCTTCAGGTGCGCGGCTATTCGTACGACGGCGTGGGGCGCGTGGCCGACGATCTCAAATCGCGCCTCGAGCGCATCACGCGCGTGCGCGAGGTGCGTATTAGCAGCGGCGGCTACTTCGGCGGAGAGCGCGGCTATCAGGTCACGCTCGACCCCGATCGCGCGGCGCTGGCGCGCTACGGACTGAACGCCTCGCTCTTGGCGGGTGCCATTGCCCGCGAAGTGCGCGGGCCGGTAGGGCGACAGCTGCTGGAAATCGGCGGCGACGAATTGCCGGTCACGGTGAAAGCCGCCGGCGCGCGCGACCGCAGTCTCGAAGAGCTGCAGGAGGCCATCGTGCCCACCCTCACCGGTGCCCCCGTGCGCATCGGCGACGTGGCAATCGTCGACGCGCGCGAAGCCCTCAGCACCATCGTGCGCGAAGACCAGCAGTACATCCGTCAGCTGTCGTACGATTTCCGCGGACCGTCCAAGCTGGCGCGCCGCACGCACACCGCCTTCATGAAATCACTGGCGGCTCCCGCCGGCTACAGCATCATCGATCTCACCGAAGGGTCGCCGTTCGAGCGCGATGAAAGCGAGAAGGGGCTGTATCTCGTGTTCGCCATCGGCGTGGTGTTGGTGGTGCTGGCAGTGGCGTTGGTGTTCGACTCGATGTGGGGCGCGGCGCAGGTGTTCCTGTCGCTACCCCTCGCCATCGGCGGCGTGGTGGCGGCGTTCTGGTTACTCAAAACCGCGTTCACGCGCGAGGCCGCCGTGGGGGTCATTCTCGTGATCGGCCTGGCGGTGAATCAGGCCATCCTGCTGGCCGACGCCGCGCTCGAGAAACGTCGCGCGCTGCGCGAGGCGGGCCTCGATGCCCGTCTGCACGCAGGGCAGGTACTGCACGCCGCCCTCGACCGGGCCGGCATGATTCTCATTGTCACGCTCGCCGCGATGGCGTCGCTCGTTCCGCTCTCCGTAGGCACCGATGCCACCCGCCTGTTTGGCGCCATCGCGCTGGCCACCGCCGGTGGCACCGTCGCCGGCACACTCGGCGTGATGTTCGTGATGCCGGCGTTGCTGGTGGGGCGGCGCGTGCGGCAGGCACTCATAGCACCGATCATTCGCTGAAACGATCACGCAGAGATCGCAGAGGCGCAGGGAACGCAGAGGAAAGCATCGGACCTCCGCGCCCTTTGCGTGCTCTGCGCCTCTGCGTGATCGGTTCCGTTCACCGTGAACGCGCGACCTACTTGTGCGACAACGTCCACACGTACGCCGCCACCGACTGGATCTGCGGGTCCGTGAGCGCCATGCGGCCGCCGCGCGCGCCCATCGCGTTCGGGTGCGTCGGGTCCTTGATCTTCTCCTTCGGTACACCACTCACGATGGTGGCAACGATCTCCTCGAAGCTGCCCGTCGTCATCTGCAGGAACTTCGGGCCGGCCAGCGACGGCGCATTCGTGGCGCCCACGCCGCCCTTGCCGTGGCAGCGGGCGCAGGAGCCGTTGTTGAAGATCGAGTCACCCATGGCAACCGCCGCCGCGGTGACAGCGGCCGGCTTCGCCACCTTGGCATCGGCCTTCGGGCTGAGGTTGGCGTTACCGCCGCCCGATGATTTGCAGGCGACCGCGAGCGTGGACAGCAGAGTGAGCGCAACAAAACGACGCATGAGCGGCACGGGCTGAAGTGGAGGGCGGAAGTGAATCGCTAAACTGCAGCCCACCGGCCCAATCGGCTATCTTTCACCAATGACGACTATCGCGTTTCTCGGCACGGGGCTGCTCGGTAGCGGCTTCGTGGAAGCCGCCTGTCAGCGCGGCGACACCGTAACGGTGTGGAACCGCACCATCGAAAAGGCCCGTGCGCTCCAGTCCTTCGGCGCCATCGTCGCCGACACACCCGCCGAGGCGGTGCGTGGAGCCATCCGCGTACATCTGGTGCTCAAGGATGACGCGGTGGTGGAAGATATCATCGCGCAGTTGCGCCCCGGACTCTCGCCCGACGCGATCATCGTGGACCACACGACCACGCAGCCGGCCCTCACCGCCGAACGCGCCACGCGCCTACAGGCCGAAGGGGTGCACTACGTGCACTGCCCCGTGTTCATCGGACCGGCCGCCGCGCGACAGAGCCAAGGCATCATCATTGCCTCAGGCCCCACCGCACTCTACGAATCGGTGAAAGACGCGCTCGCCGCCATGGCCGTCCGCGTGGAGTACTTCGGCGAGCGCCCCGATCTGGCGGCAGCGTACAAGTTGATGGGCAACGCGTTCATCATCGGCATGGGTGCACTGCTCAGTGACGTGTACAGCATCGCAAAAGGCTGCGATGTCACGCCCACCGACGCGCTCAAGCTCCTTGAGTTCTTCAACCCGGGCAACATCCTGCAGGGGCGCGGACGTACCATCGCCGCCGGGAAATTCGACGCGAGCTTCGAGCTCACGATGGCGCGCAAGGATATCCGCCTGATGATAGAAACCGTCGGCGACCTACCGCTCGCCGTGCTCCCGTCGCTCGCGGCGCGCATGGATGCCGTGATCGCCGAAGGGTTCGGCGCGAGCGACTTCGCCGTGATCGCCAAGGACGCGATCGCCGGCACGCGCGCCTAGTCCGACCGGCCAAGGCAACCGCGGGCGGGGTGTGTGGTGACGATGTATTGTTCGTGACCTCCACCCCCTTCCGATTATGCGCACTCCCTACGCTCTCGCGTTGCTGGCTGCGGTCGCCCTCCCCGTCTCCGCGCAGCAGCCCACCCGTACGCTGGCCAAACCGCTCGCCGAGTACGGCGAACCGTTCTCACAGATCGCCGCGATCCGTGAACTGAAGGACGGCCGGCTGCTCGTCGTGGACAGCCGCGACAAGCTCGTACAGCTAGTCAATCTCACGGCCAACAGCGCCACCAAGGTTGGTCGTGAGGGCTCGGGCCCCGGCGAGTACGGCCTGCCCACCCAGCTGTTCGCGCTGCCCGGCGACAGCAGCGTGATCTTCGACCCCCTGAACCAGCGCTACCTGATGGTGCACCCCGACGGGAAGCCAGGGGCGTCGTTCCGAGTGGGCGACGAGCCGTCGGCGCCGCCGCGCCCGCCACAAGGCCAGCGCCCCGCAGGTGGCGGGCAGGTCATGATGATCGGTGGACTCGGATTCGGCATGCCGCGTGCCTCCGATGCTCGCGGACGCCTCTATTTCGAAGGGGGCGGTCTCTCGATGGGCCCGAACGGTCCTGTCACGGCCGACACGGCCCCGATCGTGCGCTATGATCGCGCCACGAAGGCGGTGGATACGCTGGCCTGGGTGCAGCTCCCCAAGAACAACGCCTCGGTGAAGGCCAGCGGCAGCGGCGGCAACCAGCGCATGGAAGTGCGGATCGGTGGACGGACCCCATACCCCTCGCGTGACGCCTGGACGGTGCTCCCCAACGGCACGGTGGTCATTGCCCGGATCGGCGACTATCACCTCGATCTCGTGTCGCCCACCCGCGTCGTCACCCGTGGCGCCGCGGTCGCGGTTACACCGGTCAAGGTCGGCAACGCCGAGAAGCAGGAGTACCGCGATCAGTCGAAGAACGCGGGCGGCATCATGATCATGCGCTCGGAAGGCGGCCCCGGCGGGTCGCAGAACCGCGCCAGCACGGCGCCACCGCCGTTCGAGGAGCCTGCCGAGTGGCCCGCCACCAAGCCGCCCTTCAACTCGAACGGGATCTTCGCGACACCAGCCGGCGAGATCTGGATCGCGCGCAATCGATCGGCCGCCGATCCTATTCCCACGTACGACGTCTTCTCGGCGGCGGGTAAGCTCACCGGCAAGGTCGTGTTGCCCAAGCAGACCCGCGTGATCGGGTTCGGTGCTGGCGGTACGGTCTATACCATCCGGGTGGATGAGGACGACCTGCAGTATCTCCAGCGCTTCCGGGGCTGATCACGACCCGCTAACGTTTACCTGTCGTCGTTCTGAACCTCTGCGAGGCCATCCATGCCGTTTTTCTCATATCCCGCTCCCGCCGATTGGCTCCTGCCGATCATCAAGTTCCCGTTGATGCTCATCTCGGCGATCTTCAGC
>CAITQY010000196.1 GCA_903894655.1 uncultured Gemmatimonadota bacterium | reverse complement strand
CCGCCCCCCGGACACCGCCAAGATCAACGGTCCGACGACGGGCGCCATGGCCACCTCGAGTGACGCCTGCAGCAGCGCCTCAGACGGGAAGTTCGTCAATTCGGACATGCTGGACTGATCGCTCTCCGGCCGCGATGCGTCAACCACCCCCTACCTTCCGGAGGCGGTGTTGTTTACTCTTTTCTTCGTTCGGCGGGCGCGCGCAGCGGTGCACCCGGCTTCAATCGACTCCGGAGACAGACAGTGGAATCACACGGAACGTTGGGAACCATCTGGGCCTCGTTGGGGATGACCGCCTATTACATGGCGCTCATCTGGATCAACATTTTGCTCGGGCTCTTCCTGTCTCCGTTGTTCATGATCCCGATGACGTGGCTGCAGGACAGAAAGAAGGCTTGAGGCCGGTTTGGGGGACGAGGAATGGGGCGCTCAACGTGATGGTGAGCGCCCTTTCATTTTTGGGGGAGTGCCAACGGCTACGGCTGACTGCCAACAGCTTAGGAGGCAGGAAGGAGGGGGTCAGGGAGGAGAGCGCAGGGAAACGGCGCCGCTGTCCTGCTTCCTCCCTCCTGATCCCCTCCTTCCTGCCTCCTAAGCCGTTGGCCGTTAGCAGTAGCAGTTAGCAGTTGCCGGTTGTAGCCCGCGCCTACGCCGGCCGCGGCACACGGCCGGCGCGTCAGGACGTTCACCTCCTACAACAGCGTGTCTCCCAGCGCCGTACGCCGGCCGGCCAGGTCACTGAGATCGCTGCGGTGGTAGGCCTCTTCCCCATGCTCCGCGAGATCGATGCCGTGCAATTCCGCATCGGCATGAACGCGCAGTGGCATCACCAACCGCAACGCGGACAGGATGCCGAAGCTCGCCAGTCCGGTGAAGGCAACGGTCGCGATGACGGCCAGAAACTGAATGCCGACCAGCGACGCGTTGCCGCGCAGCAGCCCATCAGCCCCGATCGGATTGACCGCCTTGGACGCGAAGACCCCCGTGAGGATGGCGCCCATGATCCCGGCCACCCCGTGGCAGGCGAACACATCGAGCGTGTCGTCCAGCGACGTCTTCGCGCGGTAGTGCAGCACGAGGAAAGACACCGGCGCCGCGATGCAGCCGATGGCGAGCGCAGACATCGGCGTCACGAAGCCGGCCGCGGGGGTAATCGCGACCAGACCCACGACCGCTCCGGTCGCTGCACCGACCGCCGTGGCGCGTCCGCTCTTGTACAACTCGAGCAGACTCCACGTGAGCAAGCTCGCCGCCGCTGCCGCGTGGGTGGTCACTAACGCATTCGCCGCAATCCCGTCGGCGGCCAGCGCCGAGCCGGCATTGAAGCCGAACCAGCCAAACCACAGCATGCCGGCACCGAGCAGGGCGAACGGCACGTTGTGCGGCACCGTGGGGACGCGCTTGAAGTCGCGGCGCGGTCCAAGCACCTTGGCCAGCACCAGCGCCGTGATACCGGCACTGATGTGCACCACCGTACCACCGGCAAAGTCGAGCGCGCCCAGCGTGCGCAGCCAGCCGCCGTCGCCCCACACCCAGTGGGCCAGCGGATCATAGACCAGCGTGGTCCAGATCAGGCCGAACGTGAGATAGGCCACGAACCGCATCCGATCAATAATCGCGCCGGAAAACAGCGCCACCGTGATGCCGGCGAACATCGCCTGATACGCCGCGAACAGCAGATGGGGTAGCGCCGCCGCGTAGGTGGGATTCGGTGCCGCCGTCACTCCCTGAAAGCCGAAGAAGCTGAAGCCACCGATCCAGCTCGAGCCCGGACCAAACGCCAGACTGTAGCCGAAGAGCACCCACTGCACCGTGACGATGGCCAGGGCCCCGAGGCTCATGAGCATGGTGTTGAGCGCGCTCTTGCTGCGCACAAGGCCGCCGTAAAAGAACGCCAGACCAGGCACCATCAGCAACACGAGCGCCGTGGAGATCAGCACCCACGCGGTGTCACCCGGGGAAATCGTCGGCACCGGCGTCACTTGTAGTCGTCCTTGTTGGGGACCCGCATCTCGAGCTGCGTCTGCCGCATAATCTGCTCGGCGTTCACAGCGGTGATCGCGGCGTTGTCGCGCTCGCCTGACCGGATGCGCACCGTGTGCTCCAGCGGCATCACGAAGATCTTCCCGTCGCCCACATCACCGGTGCGGGCGCTATCGCAGATCGCCTGGATGGTACGTTCCACGTATTCGTCCGAGCAGGCCATTTCGATGCGAACCTTTTCGTGGAATTCCAACACCACGGCTTCGCCGCGGTACTGCTGCACCATGTCGCGCTCGCCGCCGTGCCCGCTGACGCGCCAGAGCGTCATGCCGGTCACGCCAACCTCGAACAGCGCACTTTTGACATCCGCCAGGCGATCTGGGCGGATGATAGCGACGATAAGCTTCATGGTGTTTCGGGGGAAAGGGCGGCCAGTCGCAGTACGACCCCCAATCGCAAAGGCGCACGGCGGGGGCGTTTCCGGAATCGTTTTATTTTATGCTGCTGCACACCAGTCCGCTGCCCTCGCCGCCATCCTGCCCAGAGATGCCTGACATGTCCACACGCGGCACCATCGCCATCCTCGTCGGCCCCGACTACGAAGACCTCGAGGTCTGGTATCCCAAGCTCCGTCTGGAAGAAGCCGGCTACCACACGCCGCTGATCGGCAACGGCGAGGCGCACTATCACGGCAAGTGGGGCTATCCGGCCACGATGGACGGCCAGGTGGCCGATCTCGATCCGGCTACGCTCTGCGGCCTCGTGGCACCGGGGGGGTGGGCCCCCGACAAGCTGCGGCGCGACCCGGCGGTCCTGTCGCTGGTGCGGCGTGTGTACGAGCAGGGGGGCATCATCGGCACGATCTGCCACGGCCCGTGGATTCTCATTTCGGCCGGCATCGTGCGCGGCACGCGCATGACGTCATCGCTGGGCATTCGGGACGATCTCACCAACGCCGGGGCGATCTGGGTCGACGAGCCCGCCGTGGTCGATGGCAATATCGTCAGCGCCCGGGTGCCGAAAGACCTGCCGGCTTTCACGCGGGCGATGCTCGGCGCGCTGGGCGCCTAGCGCTCCACCGCCGCCGCTAGACGGAGCCGACCATTGGCACCCGTCGTGACACGATCGGCACCAACCGCTCGCGCGGCTCGAGAATGTCGGCCAGCGTTTGCCGATCGAGGACGGCCAGAAACGCGGTCAGCGCCTCGTCCAGCGTGCTGGAGAGCCGACAGGTTGACGAGATGGGACAGCTGTTGTGCTCCGGATCAAAGCACTCGACGATGGCGAGATTCTCCTCGGTCTGCCGAACCAGCGCGCCGAGGACAATCTCCACGGCCGGCTTCCCGAGCCGCACGCCCCCGTGCCGCCCTCTCACCGTGTCGACATAGCCCAACGCCGCGAGCCGGTGGACGATCTTCACGAGATGCTCGTACGACATGTTCATGCGTGCGGCAATTTCGTGCGCGGTTATGCAGCGCTCAGGCTCCAAGCCCAACAGCATCAGGCATCGCAGCGCATTGTCCGTAAATCGTGTGAGTCGCATGGTGTGAAGTTGACGCAATCCTGGGATAGAACTGTCAGGGTTTCCCTTCAACAACGGAGGACTTCACCGACTTCTGACGGGCATTGGGGATCCGAGATTGCTCGGCAGCGACACGACGGCCACGGCAGGTCGCACGCTGCAGCCATTCCCTCCCACTCTCGGGGTTCATCATGTCTCTCTCTCGCCGCACGGGTTGGCTCGTGGCGACTGCGACCGTCGCCGCCACCTTGGTGTACGGGTTTGCCTGCGCGCCGGCCAATCGCCCTGCAGGGGCCGTCGGCAACGCCGACGCCGCCAGTAAGGTCTACGTGGCACCAGGCCAGCACGACGAATTTTACGCGTTCATGTCCGGCGGCTTTAATGGACAGATCGGCGTGTACGGGCTGCCGTCGGGCCGCCTGCTCAAGATCATCCCGGTCTTCTCGCAGTTCCCGGAAAATGGGTGGGGGTACTCGGAAGAGACGAAGCCCATGCTGGAGACCACCTTCGGCAACATCCCTTGGGATGATCTCCACCACACGGCGCTCTCGCAAACGAATGGCGAGGATGACGGCCGATGGATCTTCGTCAATGCGAACAACACGCCCCGCGTAGCGCGCATCGATCTGAACACGTTCGAAGCGTCCGAGATCCTGCAAATCCCGAACTCCGGCGGCAACCACGGGTCGCCGTTCATCACGTCGAACAGTGAGTACGTGATCGCCTCCACGCGATTCTCGGTACCGATCCCGCAGGCGGACGTCCCGATCACCGACTACAAGAAAGCGTTCAAGGGCACCATCAGCTTCATCGCCGCGAACGTCCCCGGCAAAATGGATGTCGCCTTCCAGCTGCTGGTGCCCGGTTACGACTATGACTTGGCACGCGCCGGGAAGGGCCCGTCGAAGGACTGGGTCTTCCTCACGTCATACAACTCGGAGCAGGCGTACGAAAAGCTCGAGATCAACGCGTCGAAGGCCGACAAGGATTTCATCGCCGCGATCAATTGGAAGAGCCTCGAGACGTGTGCAAAGAACGGCAAGGCCGAGAACTGGCCGGTGGACTACGTGCACAACGTGATGGACGAGTTCTCCCGCGTGGCACGCTCGGAGACGAAGAAGAGCGTGAAGATACTCACGCCGCAGTCGTGCCCGAACTCGATCTTCTTCCTGCCCACGCCGAAGTCGCCGCATGGCGCCGACGTCGATCCCTCGGGCGAATACATCGTGGCCGGCGGCAAGCTCGCTACGGTCATCCCGGTGCACTCGTTCACCAAGCTGCAGCAAGCGATCAAGGACAAGGCGTTCGAAACGGAGATCGGCGGCATCCCCGTACTCAAGTACGACGCGATCCTCGCGGGCGAAGTGAAGGATCCGGGCCTTGGCCCCCTGCACACCGAGTTCGACGGCAAGGGCTACGCCTACACCTCCGTCTTCATCTCGTCGGAGATCGTGAAGTGGAAGCTCGGCACGTGGGAAGTCGTGGACCGGACGCCGACGTACTACTCGGTGGGGCACCTCATGATTCCCGGCGGCGCCACCACGAAGCCGACCGGCAAGTACGCGGTTGCGCTCAACAAGATCACCAAGGACCGCTATCTCCCGACGGGCCCGGAGCTCACGCAGTCAGCGCAGCTCTACGACATCTCGGGCGAGAAGATGAAGCTGATTCTCGATTTCCCGACGACCGGCGAACCGCACTACGCGAACGCGATTCTGGCCAGCAAGATCGAGACGCAGCAGAAGAAGTACTACTCGCTCGCCGAAAACCGTCACCCGCAGGTGGCGAAGGCCGAGCGTGACGCGGGGGTGGAACGGACGGGCAAAGTGGTGCACGTGCGCATGACGGCGATCCGCTCGCACTTCGCGCCGGACAACATCGAAGGCGTGCAGGTGGGCGACACGGTGCTCTTCCACGTCACGAATCTCGAGCAGGACTGGGACATCCCGCACGGCTTCGCGATTCAGGGTGCGATCAACTCCGAGCTGCTCATCATGCCGGGTGAAACCCGCACGCTGAAGTGGATCCCGAAGTCGATCGGTGTCTTCCCGATGTACTGCACCGACTTCTGCTCGGCGCTACACCAGGAAATGCAGGG
>CAITQY010000195.1 GCA_903894655.1 uncultured Gemmatimonadota bacterium | reverse complement strand
ACCTGTGGCGGCACGCTCATCAAGGCGGTCGACGCCGGCCACCGCGTGGGTGTGCTCGACCTGACCCAAGGCGAGATGGGCACGAAAGGCTCGGCCGAACTGCGGGCCGCCGAGGCCGCGGCTGGTGCCCGGGTGATGGGGCTGCACGTGCGCGAGAATCTCGGGCTCCCGGACGCCGGGATCAGCAATACCGACGAGACGCGCGGCCGGCTGGTGCAGCTGCTGCGTCGGCTGCGTCCGCGCGTGGTGATCATCCCAGCGCCGCGCGGCCGGCACCCTGATCATCGTCGCACCACCGAACTGGCGCGTGATGCCTGCTTCCTGAGCGGACTCGCGAAGTACCAGCCGGGGGACCATGCGGCATTCCGTCCGTTCAAAGTGCTGCATGTCGTGACCTATCGCGAAGACGCGATGAAGCCGTCGTTCGTGGTCGATATCAGCGCACAGTTCGCCCGCAAGCTGGAGGCGATCCGATGCTACGGATCGCAGTTCGACGGGACGACGCAGGCCGGCGAAGTGTACCCCAATGGTGAACCGCTCTACGACATTGTCGCGTATCAGGCGGCGCACTATGGCTCCCTCATTCGCGTGCAGTACGGCGAGCCGTTTTACACTGATGAAACCCTGCAGATCGACGACGTCACGACACTTGGCGTATCCACGTTCTGAGTGCACTCCCCTACCAGCAGGCCATTGCCATGAGTGAAAGCGCGCACGGACACACGTCGAGCATCGACTACGGCAGCTACCTGCGCCTGCCGGAGCTGCTTGAGCTGCAGACGCTGCAGTCCACGCCCGAGCATCCCGACGAACTGCTCTTCATCGTGGTGCATCAGGCCAGTGAGCTGTGGTTCAAGGTGCTGCGGCACGAGATGGATACGATGATCACGGCGCTCGAAGCATTCGACACGATGCGGGCGCTGCTCGCCGTACAACGCATCAACGTGCTCACCGAGATCATCGCACAACAGCTCACCGCCCTCGACACGCTGCCGCCGCAGCGCTTTGCGCAGTTTCGCGGCTATCTCGGGTCGAGCAGCGGTTCACAGAGCGCGCAGTTTCGCGCGATCGAAGCGACGGCGGGATTGCGCGACCCGCATTTCTTGGCGGCGATCACCGAGCATGGAGAGCCGCCGGCGGTGGTAAAGGAAGCGCTGGCCCGTCCGATCCTGCAGTCGCTGGTGCTGGCGCTGATCGAACACGAGCAGATGGATCTGGCCGAGCTGTACATGGGCCCGGGACCGACACCGCTGTTCCTGCTGGTCGAGGGGCTCCTGGAGTTCGAGCAGCGGTTTGCGCGCTGGCGTTTTCTGCATGTGCAGCTGGTGGAGCGCATCATCGGCCCCGGCACGTTTGGCACCGGTGGTACGCTCGGTGCGAAGTATCTCTCACGTACCGTGAGCCACCGGTTTTTTCCGGAGCTGTGGGCGGTGCGGTCGAAGTTCTATGGGGCGGCGAAGCCCTCCTAAATGTTCTTTGATATCAGTGTCCCATTCGCTGCTGCTACGCCGCCTTGGCCGGACGACGTGGCGTTCTCGTGCGGGTGGACGTGCCGGCGCGAGGACGGCAGCAGTGTGAACCTGGGCGTGCTGTCGACCAGTGCGCATGTGGGCACGCATGCCGATGCGCCGTTGCATGTGCAGTCGTCGTGGCCGGCGTCGGAGTCACTGCCGGCGTCGGTGTTCGTGGGGGAGGTGCACTTCATTGCGCTGCCGGATGACCATGAGGTGTCGAGTGACATCACGATTCCCGTGCTGCAGGCGTTGTTGGGTGATCACGTGCCCACGCGGGTGATCGTGCGCACGGGGCACTCGGTGGCAGGCGGTTCGTTCCCGGCGAACTGGCCGGCCTTGAGTGAAGACGCGGCGACGTGGCTGGTGCAGCATGGACTCACCCTGTGGGGCGTGGATGCCCCCAGTGTGGATCGTCGCACGAGTACGGCGCTGCCGGTGCACAACGTGATCTTTGGTGGCGGGGCGTTCGTACTGGAAAATCTCGCGCTCGACGCGGTGCCGGTGGGACACTACGAATTGCTGGCGCAGCCGTTGGCGGTGCATGGTGCGGACGCGGCGCCGGTGCGGGCGCTGTTGCGCGCGGTGCGATAGCCGTAGCGCCTTACCGGCTCAGGGATTCTTGAGCCGATCGAAGTGTTCGGTGATCGACGCGGGCAGGAACATGTCGTCGGCGATCTTCGCGATCTGCTCGGCTTCGGCCCACGCGAGTTCGAGTGCGGCCAGCTCACCGTCCATCGCGCGGCGCTCGCTTTCCTCGTGCAGCGCCATCTCGAGGGCGAGGCGATCACGCGGTGCGAGCGAATGCAGGGCGCCGGGGAGCTTTTTCACGCCCCTTCTCTCGTAGCGTCCGAACCACGCACTGTCGCCGGCCCCCCAACGCTCATCGCCCACTTTGGCACCGACACGCTGCTGTACCGAGGCCAGGACACAGAGGGGGTCGCCCACCTCGTCAAGCAACGAGACCGCATCCTGCACTTGAACACGTGATCCACCGAAGCGATTGACCGTCGGCAGCAGTCGCGCCGCCGCTTTCATGGCGTCATCGCCGACCAGTACGTGTGTGCCCGTGACGGACTCCAATCGCAACTGCAGCGGGCCGCCATCAGCCCCGCGCATGAGCGAACTCATTCGTGCGTGCTTGCGTTGCACGTCGACCAACTCTCCATCGGGCAGCGCAATTTTGCCAATGGAGACACTTTGCCGCCCGTTGATCAGCGCGTCCCAGATGCCGCCATTCGCGTAGATGCCAGCGAAGCTGCCCACGCTGAGGCCGACGGCCACCATCCCGCCCACGAGCGCGACGGCGCTGCCGACGACGGTGCCGGTGATCAGCATCTGTCGCTTCCGACGCCGGCCGAACTGGTCGCCATAGCGCCAGGCCGCCATCTCGGGGCGCTGCGGCTCGCCGATGCGGATCAGGTCGACGCCTTCTTTCAAGCGGGCGAGTCCTACGTTATCGGTGCTAACGCGCAAGCGGCTGTCGCGGAAGCGGCGCTCCATGGCCTCGATGGCCTCCCAGCGCTCCTCGAGGGGGGAGAGGTTCCAGCGGTCACAGGCGCGGCACACTGCCCACAGGCGCCCCTTGGCGGCGTCGAAGGCCAGCCGGGAGCCCACGGGAAAGGCCTCGAAGGCCTCGTTCCGGCCAAGATTCCCAGTGCAGTGGATACAGGTCGTGAACATTTTCCTGTAATTTACCAAAATGACGCACCCCGTGTACCTGGATCACGCCGCCACCACGCCGGTGCGCGACGAGGTCATGGCCGCCATGGCGCCCTACTTCGGCCCGCGCTTCGGAAACCCGTCCAGTGTGCATCGCTGGGGCCGTGAAGCGCGCGTGGCGCTCGACGAAGCGCGTGAGCGGCTCGCCGCGTGTATCGGCGCGCACTCTGACGAAGTCTGCTTTACCTCAGGCGGCACCGAGGGCGACAACTTTGCCATTCTGGGCGCCTTCCGGACGCTGCGCGCACACGGGCGCGATGCCGCGATCACCACGCCCATCGAGCACAAGGCGGTGCTGGCGGCCGTGCATCAGGTGGCGCACGAGGGCGGCGAAGAGCGCCTTGTGCGCGTGTCACATGACGGCCTCGTGGATATGGCGCACTTCGCCGAGCTGCTCGACGGTCGCGTGGCCGTGGCCAGCGTGATGTGGGTGAACAATGAAGTCGGCGTGATGCAGGATGTGCCGGCGTTGGCCGCGCAATCCAAGACCGCTGGTGCGCTGTTCCACACGGACGCGGTTCAGGCGTTCGGAAAAGTCCCGATCGATGCTCGGCACACGCCGTTCGACCTCCTCACCATTTCGGGACACAAGTTCGGCGCGCCCAAGGGTATCGGCGCCCTGTTCATCCGCCGGAACACGCCGCTCGAGCCGATGCTTCACGGCGGCTCACAGGATCGTGGCCGTCGGCCGGGCACCGAAAATGTGGCGTTCGCCGTTGGCTTGGCCACGGCGGCCGAGCTGCTGCTGGCCGAACACGAGGTCGAGCACGCGCGGTTGTCGACGATGCGCGCGATGCTCGAGCAGGGGCTCCGCGAGCGCATTCCCGACGTGATCATTCACGCGGCGGGCGCGCCGCGCGCCCCGCACATCACGAACATGTCGATTCCGGGCACCAGCAGCGAATCCATGCTGATGGCCCTCGACCTGCGCGGCATCGCCTGCAGCGCGGGCTCGGCCTGTCAGAGCGGCAGCGTGTCGGCGTCGCACGTGCTGACCGCCATGGGCGTTGCGCCAGACATCGCGAATGCGGCGCTGCGCTTGTCGCTGGGTTGCCTGAGCACCGACGCCGACGTGCAGCGCACGCTCGACGTACTGACCACGTTGGCCGAGAAGTCGCGCGTGGGCAAAGCGGCAAGCGCGTCGTGCGCGTTCGAGCCCATCGACTTTTGAGCGGCGTGATGTCGAACACGTCAGTGCACGGCCTGTTGCCGCAGAAGGGGGAGCGCGTGCTGGTGGCGATGAGTGGCGGCGTGGATTCGTCGGTCGCGGCCGCGGTGCTCGTGGAAGCCGGCTGCGACGTGGTCGGCGTGACGATGAAGCTGCACGAAGACGGCAAGGATATTCCCGACCGTCCCTGCTGTTCGCTGGACAGCACCAGCGATGCACGACGCGTCTGCGAGAAGCTTGGGATTCCGCACTACGTGACGAACCTGGTGGATCGCTTCGGGCATGATGTGCTCGATGACTTCGTGCAGGAATACGCGCGCGGCCGCACGCCGATTCCCTGCGTACGCTGCAACACGTTTACGAAGTTCCGCGATCTGCTGCACAAGGCCGATGATATCGACGCGCCGTGGCTCGCCACCGGACACTACGCACGCATGGGTGTGCCGGCGCAGGGTCACGATCTACGTGTAATGTTGCGTGGCCTCGATCCGGCCAAGGATCAGAGCTATTTCCTGTGGGGCATCGAGCGCCCGGTGTTGTCGCGCTTGGTGTTGCCGGTGGGCAATCAGACCAAGGCGGAAACGCGCGAGATCGCGCGTCGCTTCGGACTGCGCACGGCGGAGAAGCCGGAGAGTCAGGACATCTGCTTCGTGCCCGACGGCAATCATGTGCGCGTGCTGGAGGAGCAGCTTGGCGCCGACGCCCCTGCGCTCTCGGTTGGGCCGCTGCGATTGGTGAGCGGCGAAGTGATCGGCGAACATCAGGGCTTTGCGCGCTACACGATCGGCCAGCGCAGAGGACTGCCCGGTGGATTCGCCGAGCCGATGTTCGTGGTGGAGATCGTGCCGGGCGAACGCGCGGTAGTGATCGGCCCGCGCGAGGCGCTGCTGGGGCGCGGATTGGAAGCGCGTGAGCTGAACTGGTTGGTGGAGCCGCCGGTGGTTGGGGCGCAGGTGCAGGTGCAGGTGCGTAATCGCGCCGCCGCGGCGCCGGCTACGATCGTGCGGCTGTCGGGCGACGCGATCGAGCTCGCGCTCGACGAACCGGTGCACGCGATTTCACCGGGGCAGTCGCTGGTGATTTATGACGGCGACATCGTGCTCGGCGGCGGTGTGATCGAACGCGGCATGCGCACGGCACCGAGTCGGCGACTGCCTATCTTGGCGGCGTAGGCTGGTCGCTCCTGCTTCGGCGAGATCGTTGAACTGATCACACAGAGTCAAAGAGAAAAGGAGACAAAGAGGCCCGTTGCCTCAACGTCTCCTTTTCTCTTTTGCTCTTGGTCTCTGTGTGATCAGTTCACGAACGCGCGTCTCACTCCACCCTCGCCGCAAGCTCTCCCGCCGGCACGGTCATCACGGCGGGATCAACGACTCTGGATCAACGACTCGGATCAACGACTCTGGATCAACGACTCTGACCCCTTGATCAACGATCGAGCGCGGCATGCGCGCGGCGCCGAGCCGACGGCTGCCTATTGGGGCGGCGTAGGCTGGTGGTGCTTCGGCGAGATTGATGAACGGATCACGCAGAGATCCAGAGGTCGCAGAGGACGCAGAGAGGGAAAAATGT
>CAITQY010000194.1 GCA_903894655.1 uncultured Gemmatimonadota bacterium | reverse complement strand
CGGCACCGGCGGCACCGGCGGTGCCACCGAACATCGACGAGAACAGATCGCCGAGTCCCCCGATGCCACCGACGTCGAAGTCGGTGAAGGTGCCGGCGCCCGGCTGTCCCGGGCGCGCGGTGCCAGACGCACCGGGACGCGACGACGGCCGTGCCCCACCGAATCCACCCATCCCGCCGAAGGCCCCGAGCCGACGCATATCGTCGTATTCCTTCCGCTTGTCTGTATCGCCGAGGACGTTGTGCGCCTCGGAGATTTCCTTGAAGCGGTCGGCGGCCTTGGGATCATTCTGATTCGCGTCGGGATGATGCTGCTTCGCCAGTCGCCGGTACTGCTTCTTGATCTCGTCGGCGGTGGCCGTGGACGAGACCCCGAGCACTTGGTAGAAGTCCTTCGCGTTAGCCATGCTCAACGCGCCCTCAGGCGCCGGTCCACTGCTTCACCACCACGCGCGCCGGACGGAGCACGTGGCCATTGATGACGTAGCCGACCTGAAAGCACACCGCGACGACACCATCTTCTTCCGACTGCAGCGCCGGCGCGGTGCTGACCGCCTCGTGCAGAGCGGGATCGAAGGGGTGACCGGTCGGGTCGATGACTTCGAAGCCGTGTCCGGAGAGCGACTTGAAGAGCTTCTTCTCCACGAGCTGCATGCCGTCGATCACGGCCTTGGCGTCGACCGTGTTGGGATCGACGGCGGCGAAGCGCGTGATGTCGTCGAGGCCATCGAGCAGGCCGCGCACGAGTTCGCCCTGCGCACGCCAGCCGGCCTCCTGCCGCTCCTTCACGGCGCGGCGGCGGAAGTTGTCGTACTCGGCGGCGAGTCGCAGATACTTGTCCTTCTGCGATTCGAGCTCGCGCTGCGCCTGCTGCAGCTCGTCGCCGTCTTCGATCGGCGGCGGCACCGTGGCGGTTTCCTGCGTTTCCAGCGTTTCCTGCGTTTCCATCGGATCCATGTTGTCCACCGGAGCGTCAGACATCGGGTCGGTCATGATGTGTATACGAGAGTCATCAACGTAAAGTTTGCCTGCGGTGCTTCAACTGCATGGTTCACCTGCGTGCTGCAAAGAAAAGGACAGACGGGCGCGGGCGTCAGCCCCGGGCGGTCCATCCGACGGTCTCCTGATCGCCTTCAAACCCGCGACGCAAACGATCGAGCGCCAACTGGGCGGCACGATACCGGATTTCCGGGCGGTCACCCGGCAGAATGGCACGCACGGCGTGCACCTCACCATCGAGATCGACCGCTACCCAGACGGTACCCACCGGCTTCTCTGGAGTGCCGCCGTCGGGGCCGGCGACGCCGGTGATGCCGATGCCGATGTTGGTGCCGAACCGCAGGCGCGCCCCGGTGGCCATGGCGCGCGCGACCGGCTCGCTGACGGCGCCATGGGTGTCCAGGTCGCTCTCCAAGACCCCGAGCTCGCGCACCTTGACGGCATTCGCATAGGCGATCGTTCCGCCCTGTACGACCCGGCTGGAGCCCGGCACGGCGGTGAGGCGCATGCCCAGCATGCCGCCGGTGCAGCTTTCGGCCACGGCCAGCGTGGCGCCGCGGACGGCGCACTCGGCCAGCATGAGTGCGGCGAGGTCGTCGTCGCCTTCGCCGTAGATGAATCGACCCACTTTTTCGCGTACCAGCAGCGCGGCCGCGGTGAGCGCGGCTTCGGTTTCGCGGGACGGCAGCGTGTACGAGGTGAGCCGCAAGTCGACGCCGTCGTTGCCGGGGAGGTAGGCCAGCGAGAGCCCGTTCACGCCGCGGGCCAGGTCGCCGAGTTTGTCGGCCAGCGCCGACTCGGCGATGTTGACGGTGCGCAGGGTGCGCGCGCGAATCACGGGGCCACCCGCCGGCAGCCGCTCGCGCAGGTGCGGAATCACGGTGTCGGCTAGCATGCCGCGCATTTCGCGCGGGACACCGGGGAGCATGGCGACCCACCGCTGCTGGGCGTCTTCCAGCCAGATGCCGGGCGCGGAGCCGTGGCGATTGGTCAGGATGGTGCATGACTCGGGCACCATGGCCTGCTGGCGATTGCTGGCCGGGAGCTCATGGCCGAAGCGCTTGAGCCACCGTGCTTCGAGGGCGGCGAGGATGTCGGGGTCGAGCACCATGCCGCGCCCGAAGATCGAGGCAATGGCCGGCTTGGTCATGTCGTCGGCGGTGGGGCCGAGTCCGCCGGTGGTGATCACGGCGCCGGTGCGCTCGAGTGCGTCGCGCACGGCGGCGGCGATGGCGGTGGCATCATCGCCGCAGGTGGCGCGGCGCACGATACGCACCCCGAGCGCGGCCAGTTCACGCGCGAGATGCGCGGCGTTGGTGTCGATCGTGAAGCCGAGGAGGAGCTCGTCGCCGATCGTGACGATTTCGATGTTCATGGAGGAAAAGTACCATGAACGACAACCGCACTCAGGTCAGCCGGGCGACCTGCTTGCCGTAGCGGCGAAGGTAGAGCCAGAGACTCCAGAGCGTGAGCACCACGGCGGCGGCCATGCTGATGACGCCCACGAAGCCGTTGAAGTACGCGAACGCCTTCCAGGCGCCGTCGCTCTCCCATCCTTGACGGGCCGCCAGCGTGGCCGCGAAGAACCAGCAGTACGCGGCGCCCTGCCAGACGCTCTGGAAGGTCGTCTTCCACTTGGCCGGACCGATGGCGGCAATTACGAGTCCGCGGCGGGCGGCGACTTGCCGGAACACCGTCATGAACGCTTCCCGGCCAAGCACGACCAGCACGATCCAGAGGGGCAGCGACACGGCGCCGAACGGCGTCTGAAAGAGCAGCGGCGTGGGCTGCGGCATCGTGCCTTCCGGGACCAGCAGCGTGTAGTGCTTCTGCAGCCAGTACATCGGGATCAGCGTAGCCACGAGCAACAGCTTGTCGGCCAGCGGGTCGAGCAGGCGTCCGAGGTCGGTGACGAGATTCCGCGACCGGGCCAGATGACCGTCCCAGTAGTCGGTGACGGCGGCGATCGTGAAGAGCAAAAACGCGAAGAGGCGCGCGGTCGACGACGAGGTGAACGGCAACCATGCAATCAGCGGCGTCAGGGCAATGCGGCCCAGCGTGATTGCGTTCGGAAGGTTCACGGGAGTGTCGAGAGGCGGGAGGACCGGTACCCGCCGCGCCCGCGGCTATGCGAGCGTTTTGAGTACGAGTTTGGAAACGGCTTTCAGCGTGTCGAACACACCGTCGCCGGTGACAGCGACAGCTTCGAACGTCGGGACGCGCTCCACCCACTCGCCGGTGGGCAACTGGCTGACGAGAAATTCGCCCGGCTTGAAGGGATCCGCCACGGCACGCATGCGCGTGGGGTCGGTCACTTCCCATCCTGGATTAAGCATGGACTGCAACTCCGCGAGCGGCGCCGCATTGGGCAGATCGCGCTTGTTGTACTGAATCACGAACGGCATGCGCGTGAGATCATACCCATACGCTGCCATGTTGTCATACAGGTTCTGCATGGACTCGAGGTTGGCCTCGGCGCGCTCCACCTGCGAGTCGGCCACGAATACCACCCCATCCACGCCCTTCAAGATGAGCTTGCGGCTGGCATTGTAGTAGACCTGACCGGGCACGGTATACAAATGAAATCGCGTGCGGAACCCACGGATGGTCCCCAGATCGACCGGCAGGAAATCGAAAAACAGGGTGCGTTCGGTTTCCGTGGCCAGGGAGATCAGCTTTCCCCGGGTGCTCGGAGAGACCTTGCCGTACACGTATTCCAAGTTGGTCGTCTTGCCACCCAGCCCCGGACCGTAGAACACGATCTTGCAGTTGATCTCGCGGGACGCATAGTTGATCATCGACATCGATTACGGCCCCTTACTGGAACAGCCGATCGATCTCATCCTCGGCGCCAGCCAGGAACCCTGGCGGCGGCGTGGATGCGGACCCACCGCGGGAGAAGACGCCTTCGAACGTCTTCGTGAGGTCGTCCACGGCCACCTTCATGCGCAGCCGGACGAGTCCGAGCGTGGTACGATTGTCGAAGAGCACGACGAGGATGATGCGGCGGGCGATATCGGCGAGGTACATCGACTCCTTCTCGCCCTGATGGAACAGCACGCTGAAGTCACTTTCGCCAATGAGCCGGGCCAGCTGATCGTTAGCACTGAAATCCGCCGCGGTGAGCGTGGCGAATGCCGTCGCGTCGAAATTGGGTGGCTCGCCGACCGTGGCGACCAGCTGCCCACTTCGGTCCACGAGCAGGGCGCAGCGCGCCTTTGCGTCGTAGAGGAACCGCTGGAGCGTAATGGTGATGGCCCCGAAGTCGTCCTCGGTGAACGACCAGGTGGCGGCGCCAACAGACATGAACGGTGGGTCGAAGAGGGGATCGGAATCAGCAGCCGGGTGTCACGGAGCCGCACATGATCAACGCGCGGCCGTGCCCGAAGGTAACGCCAAACCGCGCGTTCTCCATCTCAGCGCATCTCGCGGCGGGCCGAGAGCGCCTGAGCGATCGTCACGCCATCGGCATATTCAAGATCACCGCCCACGGGCAGACCGCGGGCGATCCGGGTAATACGCACCCCGAGCGGCAGCAGTTGCCGCTGCACATATAGGGCGGTGGCTTCCCCTTCGAGCGATGGGTTGGTCGCCAGAATGACCTCCGTGACGCCTTCGGGTTCGATCCGAACCAGAAGGTCGCCGATGGCCAGATCGTCAGGCCCGACGCCGTCCAGGGGCGACAGTCGCCCGCCCAGCACGTGGTAGAGGCCGCGGAACTCCCCGGCCCGCTCGATCGACGCAATGTCGGAGGCTTCTTCCACCACACAGACGATGGTCGGGTCGCGCCGCGGGTCGGCACAGAGCGCGCAGAGCGGCGACTCGGTGAGGTTGTGGCACCGGTCACAGGCCCGCACACGCTCCGTCAGCAAGACGAGCGCCTCGGCCAGCCGCCTGCTCTGCGAGTGCGGCTGCCGCAGCAGGTGATAGGTGAGCCGCAGCGCGGTCTTCCGGCCGATGCCGGGGAGCCGCGCCAACTCGCTCGTGAGGTCGTCGATGACGCTCAACGGGAGCCGATCAAAACGGAAGCTTGAACGGCAGGTCGATGCCGCCGGTGACTTTGCCGAGTTCCATCTTCATCGCCTCGGCCGCCTTCTTCTGCGCTTCGGCCACGGCGACCACGATCAGATCCTCGAGCATCTCGATGTCGTTGCCGTTGACGACGGTGGGATCGAGCTTGATGCGCTTGAGCTGCATCTTGCCGTCCACGT
>CAITQY010000193.1 GCA_903894655.1 uncultured Gemmatimonadota bacterium | reverse complement strand
GGTCGCGCCGGCCGCCTTCGCATCGTGCGCGCGGGAAATCGTCTGCCGCGTACTCTCGCTGCCGACGCCGGCCAGCAGCCACTGGTCGTCGGAGAGACGCTCGCGCGCCCACGTCAGCAGCTGGCGACGATCCTCGTCGTCCAGCAGGGCCGATTCGCCGCTCGAGCCGGCGATAAGCACGCCGTCGACACCATGGCCAACGTACGCGTCGATGTTGGACTGGAACGCGGCGCGGTCGAGATCACCCGTCGCGGTGAAGCAGGAGGCGGCAGGCACCATGAGCCCGCCCAGGGAAGTGTTCGGCATCCGGAAAATCTAATCCGTCGCCGACACCGCCGTTCCATCCAACCGCCGGATCGGCTGCCGGCTCAGCTGCCGAACAGGCTCTCGAAACCGCTGCCGAACACCGAGTCGTTCCCGAGCGGATTCGGACTCGACACCGTCGAATGACTGCTCGGAGTCGTGGCGATCGGCGGCATCGTCGGACCGGTCCCGAGCGGATTGGCACCAAGGCCACTCGGCGTCGCGGTCGTACCCACGCCCTGCGTGACCGGCTTGGCACTCCCTGTCAGCCGGGACGCGATCCCCACCGCGGAGCTATGCGGTGTCCGACGGTTCCGGCTCATGCGGAAGCTCAATTCGAAGTCCGCCGGGTTCGTCGCCGCCGCCTTCGCCACCTCGAACGTCACGGCATTACTGGTCACCAGTTCGGTCAGATGCTGATCGAAGGTTTGCATGCCGTACTGTGCGCCATCGGCGATGTAGTCGCGAATCTCGACGATGTTGCCCGCGGCGATCAGATCGCGGATCGTCGACGTCACGATCATGACCTCGCACGCCACCACGCGTCCCTGCCCGTTCGCCCGAGGCAGCAGTCGCTGCGACACCACCGCGTGGAGCGACTCGGCCAATCGCATGCGCACCACGGTCTGCTCGTTGGGCGGAAACATCGCCACGATCCGCATGATCGTGCTCTGCGCATCGGGCGTGTGCAGCGTCGAGATCAGCAAGTGACCCGTCTCCGCCGCCTTCATCGCCGTATCGATGGTTTCCGAATCGCGCATCTCACCGATCAGGATCACATCAGGATCCTGACGCAACGCCGCCCGCAATCCCATGCGGAAGCTCTCGGTATCGATGCCCACTTCACGCTGGGTGACCGAACTTTTCAGGTCGGCGTGAATGAACTCGATCGGGTTCTCGAGCGTGAGAATGTGCTTCTCGTGCGAGGCATTGATGGCGTTCACCAGCGCCGCCATCGTGCTGGACTTGCCGGAGCCGGTCACGCCGGTCACCAGGACCATCCCACGCTCCGTGTGCGCGATGCGATCGAGCACCGGCGGGAGCTTGAGCGACTGGAACGTCGGGACGATCTCCGGGATCACGCGCATCACGATCGAATGCGCCGCGCGCTGCCGCATGATGTTCACGCGAAACCGACCGACGCCCGGCGAGTGCCAGGAGCAGTCATGGTCCTTCAGCGAATCGATCGTGGCGCGCTCGGCATCCGACATCATGAAGTGCAACGCGATCGCGCGCGTCTGTTCGGCGGTGAGTGCCTGCTTCGTCAACACCACCAGGCGGCCGTCGATGCGCGCCCGCACCACGTCTCCCGCCTTGATATGCACGTCGGACGCACCGAGTTCGACTGCCGCCTTGATGATTCGCTCGATCGCCACGATACCTGCTTAGAAAAGCTACGGGAGGTGTGCGGCCCCCGATCAATAGCCTGCATCGAGGTCCACGACGTTGCGCAGCGGACCGCCCGCCTGCCAACGCCGCCAATTGTCTTCGAACAACTCGAGCCCACGCCGCCATTGCTGCGGCGAGACGGCCGAGACATGGGGGGTGACCAGCACCTTCGGATGCCGCCAGAATGGATTGTCAGCCGGCAGCGGCTCCGTGTTGAATACATCCAGCACGGCACCCCGAAGATGATGTCGGGTCAACCCATCCAGCAAAGCCTCGTCAGAAACCAGCGCGCCCCGCGCTACGTTCACGACGATTGCCCCGGCGGGGAGCAACGCCAGCCGCGCCGCATCCAGCAGTGCCGTGCTGCCGCCGGTCAGGGGTGCCGCCAGCACCAAGACATCGGCCCCCGGAAGCTCCGCATCGAGCCCATCGACCCCGACCACACGCGCAAACCCCTCCGGCGCACCGAGTGCCGGCCGACGCCGGATGCCCACGCACTCGCACCCCAACGCCGAAAAGCGACGCGCGACCGCCGTCCCGATGCCACCCGCCCCCACGATCAGCACGCGAAGCTCCGCGAGCTCACGCACGTCCGCCGGTTCGCTGACGCCGCCATGTAGGAACGGCAACTGATTCCACGTCGACGCCGCCTGGTGCCGTACCGCGAAGTCCAGCCCGCGCACGAAATGCAGCACGCCCGCCAACACGGTATCCGCCATCGGCTCGCCGTACACGCCCGCGCTGTTCGTAAAGATCACGCCACTCGCGCGCAGCTCGGGTGTGACCGACGCGCCAACGCCCGCCGCGGCGCTATGCGCCCACCGCAGCAGCGGAGCGGCCCGCAACAGCCCCGCCGGCACGCCGTACCCCAGGTACCCCTCAGCCTGCGCGATCGCGGCCAGCGTCTCGTCGCTCGGCGTATTGGTGCCACTGCCGATCGACGTCGACGGTGCCGCGATGTGGACCACCTCCCACCCGTCCGGCGCCGCCGCCGAGATGCGTTCGGCCGCCCAGAGCGGCACCCGCATATGCGGCGACGTGCTCTGCAGATCAACGACGAGCCGTCGACGCCCCTCCCGCACCTCGGTCACGCCGGGGGGACGGTGGGGACGGTGGGGACGGTGACCGGGTCGAGGCCCATGAAGCCGCGCACCTCTCGCATCGTCTCGCGCGCGATGCCTCGGGCCGTCTCCGCCCCGCTGGCCAGCGCGTCGAGTACCTGCTCTGGCTCGGCATCCAGGGCTTCGGCCCGACGACGAATCGGCGTCAGCTCCTGTACCATGCTCTCCTGCAACACCTTCTTGCAATCCATGCAGCCCCAGCCGGCGGCGCGGCACTGCCCATCGACCTGCACCACCGTCTCCTCGGGGCTGAACGCCTTGTGCAGCTGAAAGATGTTGCACACCTCAGGACGACCCGCATCCGTCTTGCGAACGCGCTGCGGATCGGTCATCGCCGGACGCAGCTTCGCCCAGATCTCGTCGTCGGTCTCCATCAGGCCGATCGTGTTCCCCAGCGACTTCGACATCTTCGACTGCCCGTCGAGGCCCATGATCCGGCGCGTCGGGGTCAGCAGCGGCTTGGGTTCGGGAAAGTACTCCTGCCCGAACTTCGCATTCCACTTACGCGCCGTATCACGCGCCAGTTCGAGATGCTGGATCTGATCTTCACCGACCGGCACCGAGTCGGCGCGGTACAGCAGGATGTCGGCGCTTTGCAGTACCGGGTACATCAACAGCCCGGCGGGAATGCTCTCCACTTTCGACGACTTGTCCTTGAACTGCGTCTGCCGCTCGAGATCGCCAAGCGGCGTCAGCGTCGTGAAGATCCACGAGAGCTCGGTGTGCTCGGGCACATCGCTCTGCACGAACAGCGCGGCCTTGGCGGGATCGATGCCAGCCGCCAGCAACGACTTGGCCATCCCCCAGCGCCGCGCGCGGAGAACCGCCGGATCGTACGTCCCAGTGATCGCGTGATAATCGACGACACAGAACAGGGCGCCAGGGTGCGTGCCCTGAAGCTGGACCCAATTCTTGACGGCGCCGAGATAATTGCCGATGTGGAGTTCGCCCGAAGGCTGGATGCCGCTGAAGATGCGTGCCATCCTTCAAACGTACCCACCGTGATTTTTTCCAGCAACGCACAGCGCTCCGAATGGCATCGCCCGCACACCCGAAACGTCAGGACTGGCGCGACGCCGCCGTGGCGGCCGCCAACACCGCCGCGCAGTTCATCACGCACGAGGCGATGTCACGCCGTACGCTGGCCTGGGAGGAGAAGAGCGCGACGGACTTCGTGAGCCGGGTTGATGTCGGAGCGGAAGAGCGCATCCGTGACATAATCACCGCGCGCATTCCGGGCATCCGCATGGTGGGCGAAGAGCTGAGCGCCGACGCGCACCCGGAACAGGGGCTGGTCGCCATCGTCGATCCGCTCGACGGCACCACCAACTTCCTGCACGGCTTCCCGAACTACTGCGTGTCGATCTGCATCGCGCTCGATGGAGTGCCACAGGCTGCTGTCGTGCACGATGTGGCGCGCGGCGGTGTCTTGCATGCCACGGCCAGCGATGGCGCCTTCGTGGACAACAGCCGACTCCGGGTGTCCACCACCACGTCCCCAGCCCGTGCCCTCATCGGCACCGGCATCCCATTCAAAGACGTGTCCCAGGCCGACCTCTACCTTCGCCAGCTCCGGCGTCTCATGCCGATCATCTCCGGTGTGCGTCGCGCCGGATCGGCAGCGCTCGACCTCTCCGACGTCGCCCGCGGACGCTTCGACGGCTTCTGGGAGCTTTTCCTGAACCCCTGGGATCTGGCCGCCGGCGTGCTGCTCGTCCGCGAGGCCGGAGGCCGCGTCACCGACCTTGCCGGGCGCGATGCACCCCTGACGAGCGGGCCAATTGTCGCCAGCAACGGTATCCTTCACGATTGGTTTCTTGGCATGCTCAACGAAGGTGAAGTTTCCGCCCCCTATCCGGCCTGATCGTGTCTCTCGTCGAATGCGTCCCGAATTTCTCTGAAGGCCGCGACCCTGCGGTGATCGCCGCGATTCGCGACGCGATTGCGAACACACCGGGCGCCCACGTCCTCGATGTATCCAGCGATTCGTCGCATCATCGCACGGTGATCACCTTCGTGGCCTCACTCGAGGCGGCCGTCCCGGCCGCGTTCGCCGCCATGAAGGTCGCCCAGGAACGCATCGATCTC
>CAITQY010000192.1 GCA_903894655.1 uncultured Gemmatimonadota bacterium | reverse complement strand
TGTGGATGGCGACATCCCGCACGATGCCCAGTTCGACCACGCTGATGACCGGGACCTCGGGGTCCATCACCGTATTCAGGACCCCGTACACCTCGTCTGGACTCAGCATGGGGGCCGCCTACCAGGAGGCGCCGGGATGCGAGCGCGCCACGATCTGCATGGTCGCCAGCAGGTGCCCCAGTGATTCGGTGTGAAAGCCGCGACGCCCACCGCGACGCATGGCGGGATCGGTAGGCAACGTGAGCGTAGCGCGCTGCACCACGTCCTTCACCATCGTGAGCCACAGCGAATGCAACGCATCGTGATCGATGGCGATAAATGCTTCGGCGGCGACGGCATCATCGACCGCGTCGTGGTCGAACAGTTCGCCCGTGTAACGCCACACCGAGTCGAGCGCCTGCTGCGCACGCGCGTGGCTCTCTTCGGTACCGTCGCCCAACCGCACCACCCACTCGCTGCTGTGGCGGAGGTGGTACTTGTCTTCCTTGAGCGATTTGGCCGCGATGGCGGCGAGCCCTTCATGTTCGCAGCGCGACAGCGCGTCCCATAGCAGCACGCTGTAGGCATCGAACAGAAACTGCCGCACCATGGTGACGGCGAAGTCGCCGTTCGGGATCTCCACCAGCAACGCGTTGCGATACGCCACGGCTTCGCGGAAGTAGGCGAGCGCGTCGGCATCGCGTCCCTGTGCTTCGATCTCGCCGGCGAGCGCCAGCAACGAGCTGGCGTGTCCGATCAGATCGAGTGCCATGTTGGAGAGCGCGATGTCCTCTTCGAGGATCGGCCCGTGACCGCACCACTCCGACAGTCGATGCCCAAGGACCAGGCGATCATCGCCGAGGCGCAGCAGGTACTCGAACAGCGGATTGGCCACCGGCGTACTGCGCGGTGCGGCCACCTGGAACGACGGTTCGGTCATCAGCGACTCAAAAGATGCGCACGCCGCGCGGCGCGATATAGAACTGCGGATGACGGTACGGCTTGTCGTTACCCGGGTCGAAGAACGGACCCGCATCCGACGGCGCCGAGGCCACGATCGCAGCGCTCGGCACGACCCACAGATTCACCGCTTCGCCGCGACGCGCGTACACGTCGCGCGCGTTCTGCAAGGCGAGTTCGCCATCGGGCGCGTGCACACTGCCGGCGTGTTCGAACGGTTCACCCTTGTTGGGCTGCGTAAACACTTCCCAGAGCGGCCACTGACTGTCGGACATGATCGGAATCCTTGCGGTCAGGCCGCAGCCGTAGAGGAACGCCCCTTCTGCTTTTCGGCATAAGCGGACGCGGCGGCCCGCACCCATGCGCCGTCATCGTGCGCCTTGCGACGCGCCTCGAGCCGTTCGCGATTACACGGACCGTTGCCCTTCAGCACCTCGAAAAACTCGCTCCATTCGATCTCGCCGAACACCCAGTTGCCGGTGTCGGCGTCGAGGTGCAAATCGGGATCGGGCACGGTGATGCCAATGGCGATGGCCTGCGGCACCGTGAGATTCACGAAACGCTGACGCAGTTCGTCGTTGGTCTTCCGCTTGACGCGCCACTTCAGCAACTCGGCGCTGTTCGGCGAATCCGTATCGCTCGGCCCGAACATCATGAGGGACGGCCACCAGAAGCGATTGAACGCCTCTTGTACCATCGCCTTCTGGGCCGGCGTGCCGTTGGCGAGCACGGAGCAGATCTCGTAGCCCTGGCGCTTATGGAAGTTCTCTTCCTTGCAGATGCGGACCATGGCGCGGGCATACGGGCCATACGAGGCCTTCGCCAGCACCGTCTGGTTCACGATCGCGGCGCCGTCGACCAGCCACCCGATCACGCCCATGTCCGCCCACGACAGCGTGGGATAGTTGAAGATGCTGGAGTACTTCGCACGACCATCGAGCAGGGCTTCGACAAGGTCGTGACGATCGACGCCGAGTGTTTCCGTGCCGCAGTAGATGTACAATCCATGGCCGGCTTCGTCCTGCACCTTGGCGATGAGCGACATCTTGCGACGCAGCGACGGCGCGCGCGTGATCCAGTTGCCTTCCGGCAACATGCCGACGATTTCGGAGTGCGCGTGTTGCGACATCATCCGCGTCAGTTGCTTACGATAGCGCTCCGGCATCCAGTCCTTCGGCTCGATGCTTTCGCCGGCGGCGATGCGCGCTTCGAAGGCCGCGAGGAGGGCCGGATCCTCGGTGGCGACGGTCGGGTTCTGGTCCATGTCGGAATGTACCCACCGTAAACGGGGTTCGACAATCGGAGCGCGACGCTAATTTGCAGCTATGACGACAGACGCTCCCTTCCCCGCCAACAGTCCGGACGGCTACGTCCGCACCGAGATCGCCGACGGTATCGGCCGCATCGAATTTTTTCACCCGAAGAGCAATGCGCTGCCGAGCGCCATTCTGCGCGATCTCGCGGCCGCGGTCACCGCGGTCGGCGCCGACCCATCGGCACGTGTCATCGTGCTACAGAGCGGTGGCACCGGTCCGTTTTGCGCTGGTGCGTCGTTCGACGAACTCACCGCGATCTCGAGTCCAGAACAGGGTCAGGAGTTTTTCAGCGGGTTCGCCCGTGTGATCCTCGCCATGATCCGTGCCCCCAAGTTCGTGATCAGCCGTGTGCATGGGAAAGCGGCCGGTGGCGCCGTGGGGCTGATCGCCGCCTCCGACTTCAGCATGGCGGTGTCCAAGGCATCAGCCAAGCTCAGCGAATTGGCCGTCGGCATCGGCCCGTTCGTGGTGGGTCCCGTCATCGAAAAGAAGATCGGACTTGCCGCGTTCGGTGCGATGTCGGTCGATGCGGATTGGCGCGACGCGGCGTGGGGCGAGCGGCATGGTCTGTATGCCAAGCTGTTCGACGACGTGGCCGCCATGGATGACGCCGTCACCGCGCTGGCCACCACGCTGGCCGCATCGAATCCTGAGGCGATGGCGATGCTCAAGCGCGTGTTCTGGACGGGCACCGAACAGTGGGACACCCTGCTCGCGGAGCGTGCAGCGATGAGCGGCACGCTCGTGTTGTCCGCGTTTACCCGGAACGCGATCGGCGCCTTCAAGACGCGCTAGAAGCGAAGCGTCGCCTTCAGCCCAGCGGGTCCGCGGCGATCAAACCATGGCGCGACGGCGAGGATGGAGGTGGCGCTGCCGATCGTGGCGCTCCGTGATCGGCGGGCCACGATCGTGGCGCCGCGCTGCGAGCGATTGGCCGACACCACCGCGTCAATCAGGCCGATGACGGCGACGGCGGCCGCGGCGCCCACGCCCACCGTGAAGAACGCGCGTTCCTGTGTGGTCTGCGTGTACGGCGCGGGGGCCCCGTTCGGGTCCACATACGCGATCGTGCTCGTCGTGGTCTGTTGCGTGAACGCCAGTCCCGTCGCCCCTCCGACCGCGGCGAGGACGAGCACGCCGCGCACCGGATGGCCGGTGTAGAATTGCCCGAAACCGGGGACCATGCTGCGGGCGAACGCCACGCCGGGCCGGTAGACCGGACGACGCAGCACTTCGATGGCGCGACCGACCTGCACGCGATCGTCGACCGTCGGCGCATTCGCACGATACTGCTCGAGGTCCTGCAGGGCAGCGGCGCGCGATCCGTTGGCGGCGCGCGCTAACCCCCGATTGAAGTATCCCTCGGACGCCGTCGGCGCGTCGCGCACGACATCGTCGAATGCCCGGATGGCCGCTTCGTAGCTGCCGTCATCAAAGAGGGCGAGCCCAAGTCGAAAGGCCACCTGCACATCGGCCGCCCCGCGCTGCGCGGCGACCGGCACGATCCGTTGCAGGCGATCGCGCACATCGACGGCTTCGCGTCCCGCCGGTGACAGCGAGAGGTATCGGCAGAACTCCACGATCGCGTTCGCCGAGTCGGCAAGTTCCTCATGCGCGCGTCCAAGGTCGTAGGCAACGCGCTCGTCGCCCGGATTGAGGACCGCCGCTCGGGCAAACGCGTCGCGGGCGGCCGCCTGATCGCCGATCAGCGCGGCTTCCTGCCCTGCCGCGGCGAGGCGACGCGCATCGGCATTGTCTCGCCTGGCGGCCGGGGCCTGCCCGATCACGGGCAATGCACAGCCGGGAGCCGCGCCCGTGGTCAGCAGACGCTTCGGCGTCAGGCTCGGCGCACCGCTCTGGGCTCGGATCGGCGCGCCGCACACGGCGATGGCGACGAGCGTGACGGTGATGCGACGCGCCGTGCGCGCCAGCGGGCGCAACTCAGCGAACCGTGATCGAGACTGATGCACTGATGCCCTCGGAAGTAGCGGTGATGATGGCGGTGCCGCTCCGGACGCCCACGACTAAGCCGGTACTCGACACGAACGCCACATTCTCATTGGCGCTTCGCCAGGTGATGGTGCGGCCGGAGAGCGGTGCCCCCGACGCATCGCGAAGTGACGCCACCAACTGGACGCTCGTGTTTATCCCGATCGACGGGTTGTCCGATGCGAGCGTGATCGATGCAACGGCCGGCACACTGACTGTCACGGTACTCGTGGTCGAAATGCCTTCACTCTCGGCGACCACCAAGGCCACGCCGGGTGCCACGGCGGTCACGACACCCGTTGCGCTCACGGTCAGTACGCTCGTCGCACCGCTTCGCCACGCGACGCTGCGTCCGATAAGCGCGGTCCCGTTGGCGGCCCGCGCCACGACCGAAAACGATCGCACGTCGCCCACGAACAGCGACGCCGTCGATGGCGTGATCTCCAACGCGGCGACCGGCAGGGGTACCACCTGTACGCTGGCCAGACCGGTCTTGCCTTCGCTGGTCGCGGTGATGCGCGCGTTCCCCGGTGCGAGCGCGGTGATTATGCCGGCTGCCGTCACCGACGCCACGGCGGGCGCGTCGCTCGCAAAGGTGACCGGGCGATTGGTCAGCACATTGCCGTCGTTGTCGGTGATTTGCGTTTCCAACGTCAGCTCCGAACCCACCGTGAGCGTGGAGACGCTGGGCGTCAGCGAGACCGCCCCAGCGGCCCGCGCCCGCACGACGACCGTTGCCGTTCCGACTCGACCTTCACTCGACGCAGAAATCGTGGTGGATCCCGGTTGCAAGGCAATGACGTTGCCGGTAGCCGTCACGGCCGCGACCGTCACATTGCTCGCACTCCAGACGACGACGCGCCCGAGCAACACCCCGCCAGCGGCATCGCGCAGCGTGGCAAGGAACTGGCGGTCGGTGCCCACGGTCAACGTGTCCAGACCGGGCGTGAGCGAGACAGCCTGAATGGGCGGGAGCGTGATCGTCACGGCGGCTTGTGCCGTGCGCCCCTCACATGTCGCGACAATGGTGACCGCACCGGGGGCGACACCGGTCACGGCTCCCTCGGCGTCGACGCGCGCGACTGTGGGGTCACTGCTCGACCATGTAATGCGTCGTCCCGCGAGCGTCAGGTTCTCCGCGTCGAGCGGCTGCGCGCGAATCAGCACCGTCCCCCCGACGCGGACGGCGGCAATGGCCGGCGTGATGAGCAGCGAGGCGACCGGTCGCTCCGTGACCGTGACGGTGGTCGTGGCGCTCACGCCACGTGCGCTCACCGCAATGCGTACCGCCCCCGGCGCCGTGGCCGTGACGACACCGTTGGCGGACACCGTGGCCACCGACGCGTCGCTGCTCGACCACGAGAGCGGCGAAACCGGCACGGTGTTGCCATTGGCATCCTGGGCGCGCGCACTGAGCGCCACCGTCGCGCCCGCCCGTAGCGTCGGCGACTGGGGGGTCAGCTCGACGGTTGCAATCGTCGGATCGCCGACGGTCGGCTCCGCGCAGCCGATCAGCATCAGGGCACCGGCCAAGCACAGCCGTGTGAGCGGACGACCGAGCCGATGCATGATGGTCATGGCGTCACCGTGAGATCTGCCGTACCGGTTTTGGTTTCGGAGGTCGCGGTAATCGTCGTGGTGCCGGCCGTGAGGGTGGTGACCAGGCCGCTGCTGTTCACCGTGGCCAC
>CAITQY010000191.1 GCA_903894655.1 uncultured Gemmatimonadota bacterium | reverse complement strand
CAGCCACTGCCACTGCAACCACAACTGCCAGAACACGGATTGCAACGGATCCCACGGAAAAAACACGGATAAGATGAACGGCGCTTTTTATCTTATCCGTGTTTTTTCCGTGGGATCCGTTGCAATCCGTGTTCTGGCAGTTGTGGTTGCAGTGGCAGTGGCTGATTGCTGATTGCTGATTGCTCTGTACCGGAGGGAATGGCACACCTCACGCGATGCGCCGCGCGCCGCGCTTTCCCGTGACCGCCAACACCACGAGCGTGAGGACGTAGGGGACGGCCAGGAACAGCTGATAGGGAATTCCGGTCCAACCCATCGACTGGAAGAGCGTCTGCAGCGAGGTCGCGGCTCCGAACAGCAAGGCGGCGGCCGCCACTCCAAGCGGGCGCCACCGTCCCAACACCACAATCGCAATCGCGATAAAGCCGCGCCCGGCGGACATCCCCTCCGCGAACGTGCCTGCCTGCGCCAGCACCAGGGTCGCGCCGGCGAGGCCCGCCATCGCGCCGGCAAAAAGTACGGCATAGAGCTGAGTCCGCCTTGGCGATATCCCCGCGGCGATCGCCGCCGGTGGGTATTCGCCGACGGCCCGTAGCGCCAGCCCGGCATGGGTTCGTTGCATCCACCATGCCAGCAGCGGGGCGATCAGGTACAGCGCATAGGTCACCCACGGCTGCGCGAAGAAGGCGCGACCGATCACGGGCAACGTCGAGAGGACGGGTATCGCGTGGGTCCCGGCCGTGGGGGTGGTCAGCGCCACGCCGCCCGATCCGTACACCGTGCGATACACGGTGCCGGTGAGCCCCAGTGCGAACATCGTGATCGCCGTGCCGGTGATGATCTGGTCGGCGCGCAGCCCCACCGCGAACAGGGCGAACAGCGCCGCGACCAGCAATCCCGCCACGGCGCCCGCTGCAAAGCCACCCGCTACGCCGATCGCGCCCGCCGCGATCGTCGCGCTGAGCGCCCCCGCGATGATTGAGCCCTCGAGTCCGATGTTGATCACACCGGCCCGTTCGCTTACGCTCTCGCCCAGCGCGGCATACGCCAGCGGCGTCGCGGTGCGTACCGTCGCCTCCAGCAAGCCAGCAGCGATGGCCAGCGCGCCCACGCTCACGTCTTGCATCAGGTGCCCGTCTCGTCGGCGCGCGAGGGCCGCCAGCGATCGGCCGCCAACACCAGCAGAATCAGCAGCGCCTCCACCACCGATACCACGACATTTGGCACGCCGGCATCGCGCTGCATGGCGTTCGCCCCCGCTTCGAGCGCGCCGAACAGCAGGGCCGTGACCAATACGCCCAGCGGATGCAATCGCGCCAGCAAGGCCACTGCGATCGCCGTGTAGCCGTAGCCGGGCGAGAAGTTCTCGTATAGCGCGTAGGTGATGCCGGTGTACTCCACCGAGCCGGCTGATCCCGCCAGCAATCCGCTCACGAGAAACGCCCCAAACATTGTGCGCGGCACATCGATGCCACCAGCACTGGCCGCCGCGGTCGGGGTGGCCCCCACGGCGCGCAACCGGAACCCGCTGGCCGTACTGCGCAGCCACCACCAGACCGCGATTGCCACCAACACCACGACCAGCACGCCGGCGT
>CAITQY010000190.1 GCA_903894655.1 uncultured Gemmatimonadota bacterium | reverse complement strand
AAGCCACTGCCGGTGGTGATCGATGCCAGTGCGCTCGCTTTCGATCGCATCTACGTGAGCGCCGGCCGTCGCGGGCTTGAACTCTCGCTGGCCCCGATGGATCTCGTGAAGCTCGCACGGGGACGGACCGGGCCGATCGCGCGCGCGTAGGCCGTTACACCGCGCGTGGGCGCGACGGCCCTTCGGCGAGTTCGTCGAGCGCCGGCCCACGGCCGCGGGCTTCCACCGGCCAGCGCGTTTCCACGGCATGTCCACGCACGCCGATGATCTCGTCGAACAGATGCACCACTATGCACACGTGGTTTGGAACCACGCGCACCTGATCACCAAGACGCGGCCGCCACGTGCTCTTGCTGAGATCCAGAATGCCATGCTCTTCGGACATCCGCGAGACCACGACTTCCGGATGATCCAGCAGCGCGCCATAGCCATCCCCCTCGGCGCGAAGCGGCTCGCGCCCCAACGCTTTCGTGCCGGCATCGATCACGGCCTGTCCCGGCACCGCCACGCTCACGACGGTGGCGAGCACGGTGAGCGCGCAGTCATCCCAATCGCAGGCGCCGATCATCGCGGTGGT
Organism: uncultured Gemmatimonadota bacterium; assembly: GCA_903894655.1. Taxonomy (GTDB): domain Bacteria; phylum Gemmatimonadota; class Gemmatimonadetes; order Gemmatimonadales; family Gemmatimonadaceae; genus Gemmatimonas. The sequence continues at coordinate 6,709 of CAITQY010000190.1, read as the reverse complement.
GCGATCGTTGTACACGTAGGTGCCTGGGCGCACTTCGTTCACGCCGGGGACTTCATGCATGCGCCACGCCGCCGGCGTGGAGCCACCGCTCACGAGGCGTGGCGGAAGTCCTGCGGCCTCGAGCGCCGTGATATAACGGCCGATGTTCGCGCCGAGCTGCGCAAGGGCGGCGCCCTGTTCGCTCACGACCTCGCGAATGTGTCCCGGATAAAACAGGATGCCGGCGAAATTCAGCGCCGACGCGCGGTCGATGTGTTGCGCGATCGCGACCGCGCGTTCGGGCGACGACACGCCCACGCGGTGCATGCCGAGATCCGCTTCGACCAACACATCGAACTGCCGCTGTCCGAGCCGGGCGGCCACGTTGAGGGCATCGAGCGCATGGGCATCGTCGGCGGCCACGGTGACGCGCACGTCCTGCGGCAGTCGCGCCAGCCGTTCGAGCCGCGCGGCCCCGACCGGCGGATAGGCGACCAGGATATCGTCGCACAGCTCCGCCATCACTTCGGCCTCACGCAGCGTGGCGCAGGTCATCCCGATCGCCCCCAGTCGCAGCTGCTCCGCCGCGATGCGTGGCGACTTGTGGGTTTTGACGTGCGGCCGCAGTCTGAGCCCGTGCAGGCTGGCGTATGCCGCCATTCGGTCCAGATTGAACGCGAGCCGATCCATGTCGACGATCGGTACCGGTGTCTCGAGCTGTTCGAGATACGTTGTCATCGCGCCCCCTTCTCATACGAGACAGTAAAAATGCCACACGCTGACGCACCGTCCGATCGTCCGTGGACTCCGGTCGTGCTGCCCAACCTGCCGGCCCCTGCGGGAGCCTACTCTCCCGGCGTGCGCACCGCAAATAACGGGAGCCTGATGTTTGTCTCCGGGCAGACGCCGCGTGATCAGGCTACCGGGGAGATCGTCGACGGGGACGTCGAGGCCCAGACCCGCCTCACGCTGGCGAATATGGAGCGGATCCTCATCGCGGGGGGCGCTACGCTCGCCAACGTGGTCAGCATCACGGTGTATCTGGCCGACGAGAATGACTGGGGCACCTTCGATCGCGTGTACCGGACGGTGTTCTCACCGCCATACCCCGCGCGCGCCGTCGTAGGGGCCTCTCTGCGAGGCATCCTCGTGGAAATCTCGGCCGTCGCCGCACTCTAGTCGCGCGCGATGTCGACGCCGCGGGTGGTGGTGTACGCCGACGATCGGCCGTTTCGCCTGCACTGCGATGCGCTGTTGCGTGAGGCGGGGGTGCTCGCGCGTCTCGCCAGCCGACCAGCAGAACTCGCCAAAGCGCTGGCGGACGGAACCACGGCAGCCATCATCGTGGGGGATGACCGCCGCGATGCGGATGTCGCGCGCGAGCTCATTCTTGCACGACCGGCGACCCTCGGGCCACCAGTGCCCATCATGCAGCGAGCGCCCGGCGAATCGATCGAGGAGATCGTCGCGCGGGCGCTCGGTGCTACGGATGCAACGAGGGATCAGCCGAGGTCGAGCGAGTAACCTTCGCCGCGCACGGTTCGAATGTCGACCACACTGCCGGACTCGCGCAGTCGCTTGCGAAGCTGCGCGACGTGCACGTCGACCACGTTCGAACCGGGATCGAACCGCAGGTGCCACACATGCTCGAGCAGCATCGGTCGCGTGACCGTTTCACCGGCGCGCATCGCCAGGAATTCAAGCAGCGCATACTGACGCGCCGTCAGGATGACCTCCTTACTTTGGCAATGCACTTCGTGCGTGACGCGATGGAGCGTGAGGTCGCCCACGCTCACGCGCTCCATCGATCGCGCCCCGCCGCGGCGGATCGCCGCGCGCACTCTGGCCGCGAGCACTTCGTTGGGGAACGGCTTCTGCAGATAGTCATCAGCCCCCGCATCGAGCGCGCGAACCACATCGGCGGTCGTATCGTGCGCCGTGGCGACCACGATCGGCGTGGTGCTCCCCTCGCGACGAAGATCCTGCAGCACCGCGAGTCCGTTGCGGTCGGGCAGTTCAAGATCGAGGACGATCGCATCGTACGGGGTCGACAGCGCGAGACGGCGTCCGTCTTCGGCAACCGAAGCAATGTCGACATCGTAGCCATCGTCGACGAGAACCTGACGCATGAGATCGGCGACAAGTTGATCGTCTTCGATGACCAGAATCCGCAAACGCTTGTCGGACTGAGTAGGAACCATGCAGCGAGGAGCAGTGACGGGAGCGGATGTCGGAGGGTACCGCAGTCCGTGGACGGCTGAGGCCGTCGTAGGCAAGGTGATCCCCTAACCGGTATCAGACGAGATTAATGGAGGTTACGCGTAATTATAATAGGATGAAAACCAATTCATGAAGGCGGTCCCGCCGTGTAACGGTCTGAGGGTCATTCATCGCCTTTCAGCCGACGAATGGCCCGTCGGTCTCGTTTGCCCGGCTTGCTGTCGCCGAACGCAAACCCGGTTGGCATCTGCCGGAGTTGTTCCTGTGCAGCCTCGCGTTTTCGCTTGCCGTCGGCCACTTCCTCGTACAATCGCTGGGCGATCTCGGCGGACCCCCGGCGCTCGGCCACATCCTTCACGTGCAGCTGCCACGCAATGGGACCCTGCTGCAGGCGAATCTCGTCGCCCGCCTGCACCAATTTCGCACGCTTCGCCCGGTCGCCGTTCACGTCAACCTTGCCACCATCGATCGCCTCGGCGGCCAGCGCCCGTGTCTTGAAGAAGCGGGCCGCCCAGAGCCACTTGTCGAGACGCACTTTGCCGGGTGGAGACTGTTCGTCATCGTCGCGCATCGCCTATCTCGTGCCGTCAGCGCGGTCGTCATCCTCGTCGAACACGATCACGTCATCATCGACATCGTCATCGTCCTCGTCGATCTCGTCCAAATCGTCCTCGCCGTCGTCGTCGGGCAGCTCGGCCTCATCGAGATCCTCGGCGGGAATCGCTTCCACCGGCGAGGACTGTGCTTCGGCCAACCGCACCTCACGAATGCGGGTGGCGGCCCCGGCGTACACCGAGCGCACGGCCGGATTCGACTGCTGCTCCGTGGCGCGATGTTCGAGCAGCGGCACCAGCGCCATGATCGCATCGAGCTCGGCCGCGGCGTGACCGCGGCTGGCGATGGCCAACAGCATGGCCACGACCTCGTCGCACGCGTCGGCCATGCGGCGTGATGTGGCGGCATCGGGTCCGGGGACCTTCGTGCCGCGCGCCATGAGCGCCACCCGCTCGCGCAGCACGGCGGCATCGGTCTGGAAGCGATTCACGAGATATTCGCGGGCGGTCGTCGTCATCAACTGAGGTCGTTGCGGGTAATCCCAAGTTCGTCGCGCGCGACGCGCCACGACGCCAGCCACGCGTCGGCGACGACCGCCGGCGCGATGCCAATGCGACCGCAGCGGGACACGAAATCATCCCACCAGCCGTGTTCGAGCGCATCGATCACATCGAGCAGGTGCCCGAGCGGCAGCTGCCGCTCGACCATCACGTCGCGCAAGGCGCGCGGGAGCGCCAACCGTTCCGCCAGGATCGGTGCCGACGCGCCGAGCGCGAACTCCAGCGTGGAGAGCAGGCCGGCGATCAGTCGCATGCGGGGATGCGGGGCGCTGTCGAGTGCCGCGCCCACCCGCTCGCAGGCACGCGCGCGACGCAGCGCGACGAACCCGAGCTCGGGATCCTGCGCCGCATCCCCGATCAGTCGTGCCGCGACCGACACCAATCGGTCCATGATGGCGTCGCGTCCGAGCATCGTAATGGCATGGGTCACCGACCGCGGACCGCGCACGCCGAGCGAGGCGGAGCCCATCGCGCGCAGCAGCGACGCCGCTAAATGCGGATCGTCGTGGACAAAGGCGTCGAAGGAGGAGTCGGTGGGGCGACCATCGGCGAAGGCGGCCAGCATGGTGAGTGCGCGGATCACGCTCTCTTCGGTGGTCCGGTCCACCGGCACGCGGGCTCCGCGCGCCAGCATACGTCCACTGTACAACGGCACACCCGTGTCCAGGACGCGGTGACGCGTAAGCCGGTCGTCCACGCCGCGAACGAGTGGGCGGAGTCCGGCGTCGAGCAGCACGCGGACACGACTTTCCAGGGCGGTCGGTGGCGTTCGCGCCGCATCGAGCACGATGGTGCTTCCCACCAATGAGGGCGGGAGTGGCTCGCCCTCGGGGAATCCTTGGAGCGCGAAGTGAAAGCCGGCGCCGATCAAGCGGTCGACGGCACGTCGCGTGGCCGCGTCGTCGAGCGACTCGGTGGCCAGCAGCCAGACCGCATCAGCCGAGGCGAAGCGGGTCATGGCGCCTTCGCGCACGATGGTTGGTGTGATTGGCACCACCAGGCTCCGGCCGGCGAGACGGGTGAGGGTCCCCACCATGTCCACCAAACCGCGAGCGTCACTGTCCGGATCCGCGCCGACGCGGCGCGGATCGACCGGGCAGGTTGAGACGGCATAGCCGATGACCCGATCCCGACGATCGCGAATCGGCATCAGCGAGGTCAACATGCGCGTGCGCTCTGCATGCGATCAGTCGGCGGTGCGCTCGGCGCTGGCCAGCACCGAGTTGAAGTACGCGGGCTCACCGGTGACGTCGCGCTCAACGTAGGGGGCGAGCCAGTCGGGCAGCACCGGTCGGTCATCGAGCCCGGAGAGTTCGACTTCGGCGAGCACGAGGTCCCGGTCGAGAAACACGTCGATCTCCCACGCGTACGCGGCATCATGCACGACATGTCGCTGCTTGCGCACGCGCGCGGCGATGGTGAGGGGCCACATCGCTTCGAAAAGCTGGCGGCTCGTGCCCTCGTCAATTTCGACGCGGGCCTGCGCCGGCCCGAGTTTCACGTTGCGCCAGCACACGACGGAACCGTCGGGATTGGTGGAGCGACGTAACCGCTCCCGCAGCGCATTCCCCGGCAGCCAGCCTTGTTCAATCAGTGTGGGCGGAACGGCCGCGGCCACCGGGGGGACGCGCGTCAGGAGATACTTCCGTTCGATCTCGAGTGGCACGCCGGCGTCGGTCACGGGGGCACTGTCGCGCCGCAATTCGAGGACCGCCATCTCGAGCGACTTCATGACGCTGTCGATCCGGGCACACCAGTCGAGTGTGAACGCCTCGTAGTGCGCCCGCGCGATGCCATCCAAGGCGAGATGGAGCGCCGGCAGCTTGGCCTTCAATGCACGCTCCGCCAACAAATCGGCGTCGCGCACCGCGCCCAGTAAATCCTGACCGCGCGTGGCGAGTTCGTACCACGCACCGAGGGCGGGGCGCGACTTGGCGAAGGGCGCGAGCATCGCACGCTGGCGCTTGAGTCGGATGCGCACCCGGTGCATGGCCTCACGCGAGTCCACGCTGGTCACACCGTCGAGATCGCGGCGCAGTCGTACCGACGCCCGCTCCAGGCGCGTGGCGAGATGCCGCGCGAAGGGGGTGGGGGTGGCCGGCATCCCCACGCGGTGGAGCAGCAGATAGGATGAGAGGCGAGCGAGCAGGCGGTCCACGATCGGATCGAGATGTTTCTCGAACGCGCGCGTCACAGCGGCCGACGAGCGGGTCGCCCGACGGTCGAGAATCGCCCGCAGGCGGATGGCTTCGTCGCGGGCGATAGCAGGGAGCCGCTCCATCTCGGCGTCCAGCCACGAGCGCTGGACGTCGGCGTCACGCACCGCGTTCGTCGCCTGTCCGAGGGCTCGCAGGTCACGCAGTGCGCGCCGGTCCACTGCGCCGTCAAGCGCGCTCTCATGCTCGCGCAGCACCGCGCGCAGCCGTCGCAGCGCCACGCGGGCGCGGTGCAGGACTTCGACATCCGTGCCGTACGCGACGTTGGCGACCAATGCCGGGGCGCCGGGCTCGATGGCCAACGGCAACGCCGTCGACGGCTGCCACCGGGCGCGCGCTTCACAGAGCTGTTCGAGCCAGTGCAGCGCGACCACACGCGCTCCTTCCTGCGCCGGCCGGCGAAGCGCCTCCGGCACCAGCCGACGCAAATCGGCGGCAGTCAGGAGTGAACTGTCAGCCATCGTTGTCGTCATGGTCGTCGTTCGCGTCGACGTGCACATGCGCCGTGCCGTCGTCGTCGTAACTCACGGACACGAGCCATGGGCGACAGCAGACCTGACAATCCTCGATGTACTGCTGATGCGTCCCGGAGCCCGGATCGAGCGTGATCTCGACCGGTTCTCCGCAATACGGGCAGTACACTTCCCCGACGAGGTCGGCGACGCCGTCGCCGATGGGAAACTCCTCGTCGTCGAGCGCGTCTTCGGCCTCATCGGGATCGCCGGCGTCGTCCGGCAGGTCCCACTCTTTTCGGTCAGGCATATTGGCAGGGTGAAAGCATGCGCGTAATCAAACGCTGCTGCCGCCCGTGTCCAACTCTGGCGAGCTACTTCTGCTTCAACAGCAGCGTCCGGTCGCCCGTGGCCACCGCGAGCGCGGCACGAGCGCCCGCCACCTTCGCCTCGACCGCCGCCAGCTTGACGGCTTCGTCGAGCACCAGACGTTCGCGCAGATTGAGAATCAGCAGCGTGCTTTCGCCATTGTCGTAGCGCACCTGCTCGGCATCGCGCAACAGGCTGGCGTTCCGCACGTTGGCCCCCTGTCGTTGACGCAGGCGCTCCAGATTGAACAGGTCGAAGATGGCGGCCCGCGCATCGAAGTCCACCTCGCGCCGTAGGCGATCCCGCTCGAGCCGTTGGAATTCAAGCCGCTGTCCGGCCGACGCGAATCGACCCGTTT